>JAQUXS010000039.1 GCA_028692255.1 Clostridium sp. | reverse complement strand
CATTGATCATTCCTGCATTAATCATTGTTTTTGCTTTTCTATTGCTTCATCAAGCGTATGCCATGCAAGCACTGCACATTTTACTCTTGCAGGCATATTTGATATATTTTTAAATGCTAAGGCATCTTCAAGCTCTTCAAGCTTATCATCATCTGTAATTTCTCTTTTTATCATTCCTAAAAAAGTATCTACCAAATGCTTTGCTTCTTTAACTGTTTTACCTTTAATAAGGTCTATCATAATTGAAGTAGAAGCCTGTGATATAGCACATCCAACTCCTGTAAAGCCTGCATCTTCAATTATCCCATCTTTAACCTTAAGTTCAAGTTTTATTTCATCACCGCAGCTTGGATTGTGACCAGCTTCCACAACGTCAGCCTCAGGTACATGCCTTTTATTATGTTTAGAAGCATTATGTTCCATTATAATTTCTGTGTATAAATTATTTAGTTCCAAAGCCTAACCACTTCCTTGTATTTTTTAAAGCTTCAGCTAATGCATCAATATCTTCTTTTGTATTATAGATGTAAAAACTTGCTCTACAAGTTGCATTTACTCCCATATATCTCATAAGTGGGTTAGCACAGTGATGTCCTGCTCTTATTGAAACTCCATAGGAATCAAGTATTGTTGCTACATCATGTGGGTGTACATCTTCAACGTTAAAAGATATTACTCCTGCCTTTTTATTTATATCTTTAGTTCCATATATAATAATATGAGGTATTTCTGATAATTTCTCAAATGCATATGAAACAAGTTCTTTTTCGTGCTTATCAACTTCATCCATACCTATCTTATTAAGGTATTCAATTGCTGCTGTAAGCCCAACAGCTCCACCTACATTTTGAGTTCCACCCTCAAATTTATATGGTACTTCTGCAAAGGTAGCTTTCTGTTCCCATACATATTCTATCATGTCACCACCGAATAAGAATGGAGGCATTTTTTCTAGAAGTTCTTCCTTACCATACAGAACTCCTATACCCATTGGTGCAAGCATCTTGTGTCCTGAAAAGATCATAAAATCAGCATCCAATTCACTTACGTTAACTTTCATGTGTGGGATACTCTGTGAACCATCTACAACAGCTACTGCTCCTACACTGTGAGCCTTATCTATAATCTTCTTTATAGGACTTACTATTCCAAGTACATTTGAAACATGAGTTACTGCAACTATCTTTGTCTTTTCTGTTATTTTACTCTCAATTTCACTGTCTTTAATGACACCTTCATCATCAAGATAAAGATATTTTAAAACTGCTCCCTTTGCCTTGGCAACCTGCTGCCATGGCACAAGATTTGAGTGGTGCTCTGCAATGGAAATTACAATTTCATCTCCTGGTTTTATAAAGCTCATTCCATAAGAATATGCAACTAAGTTAAGACCTTCAGTGGCATTTTTTACAAATACTATTTCCTTTGCCTTGTTAGCTCCAATGAAGTCTTTCACAACTTCTCTTGTATTTTCATACATCTCAGTAGCTTTTATGCTTAAATAATAAGCCCCTCTATGTGGATTTGCATTAAATAAATTGTAATAATCAGCTACAGCTTTAACAACAGCTTCAGGTTTCTGAGTGGTAGCTGCACTATCTAAGTATGAAAGTTTATGTCCATTGACCTTTTGATTTAAAGTAGGAAAATCTAAAATATATTTATTGTTCATCAGTTAACTTCCTCCTAATTGCTACAGAAATCTCATCTTTTATGTTTTCGTTTGGTATTTTATTTAAAATAGGATCAAAAGCTGCCTCTATTATAAGTTTCCTAGCCTGTTTTTCACTAAGTCCTCTACTCATAAGATAGAATAATTTATTCTGGTCTATTTTACCTGAACTTGCAGCGTGCTGTCCATCTACATCGTCTTCTGTACATAAAAGTATAGGTACAGATCTATTTCTAACCTTAGGGCTTAAAAGTACAACGTATTCTTCTTCAGATCCTTTTGAACCCTTGGAACCTTTTTTGAAATCCAAAGTACCTTTAAATGTCTTGTTACTTTCATCTAAAAGTGCACCTTTTGCATCAATCACGCTTTTAGTCTGTTTTCCAATATGATTTACAAGATAATTTATATCTATCTTTCTATTCTTATCTCCTATATAAACAGTGTGCATATTTACACTGCTCTTATATCCATTAAGATCAGTTTTAAAATTTGTTACACTTTCCTTAGATCCAAGCTCTACAAGTACATAATTTATAGTTGCATTATCTTCAAGCTTTGCTACGTTTGAGTCAAGATGAACACTCTTATCTGAAAGTGTCTGCACCTTTATAAGATTTATTGTTGAACCCTTTTTCCCATATATTCTTGTAAGTCCATTATGAAAATAGTTTTCATCATCTTTTGAATTATAATTTACAACTACTGTAATTTCGCTGCCCTCTTCTGCAACTATTACATTGTTATCAACTACCACATTATTCTCACTATCGAAGCCATAATTTATTATTATAGGTTCATTTTTCTTCTCATACTCTGAATTTTGCACAAGAAATCCTGTATTGTAATTCTTTTTAGCAAAATCAGTCAAATCACTTTTAATACCCTCATAGTCAAAAGTGTCTAATATACTAAGTTTACCTCCCTTAGTATCCCTAAGTTTTTCACAGTTATCATAATCTTCATTCATTATTTCATTTTTATATGGTTTAACTTCTGGTATATTTTCTTCTAAAGATGTATTATTTACCCCAAACCATTTCCAAGTTCTAATTGGGATGTTATTTATCTTTTTTAATGTATTTTCACTCATAAAATCATCACCTAATCTCTCACTATTCTAATTCAAGATTTATAAGACGATTCATTTCCACTGCATATTCAAGTGGAAGTTCCTTTGCTATAGGATCTGCGAATCCTCTTACTATCATGTTTCTAGCTTCTGCCTCACTTATACCTCTTGTCATAAGATAGAAAATGGCTTCGTCACTTATTCTTCCTATCTTAGCTTCATGTCCAATATCTACTTCATCATTTTGAATATCCATAACAGGAAGTGTATCTGAACGTGATATATCATCTATCATAAGTGATTCACAAGATATTGATGATTTTATATGGTGTGCGTTTGGCGTAACTTTAACGCCACCTCTATATATTGCCGTTCCACCACTTTTAGATATTGATTTTGAGTTTACTGTTGAAGAAGTATATGGTGCTGCATGAACTACCTTTGTACCAGTATCAAGAAATTGGCCTTTACCAGCGAATGTTATTCCAGTAAATTCTGATTTTGCTCCTTCTCCCTTTAATATACTCATTGGATAAAGCATAGAAATCTTAGAGCCAAAAGATCCTGAAATCCATTCTATTTTACCATTCTTCTCAACAACAGCTCTTTTTGTATTAAGATTAAGCATATTTCTTGACCAGTTTTCTATAGTTGAATATCTAAGTGTTGCACCTTCTTTTACAAATAACTCAACGCATCCTGCATGTAAATTGGTTACATTATATTTAGGTGCTGAACATCCTTCTATAAAATGCAATCTTGCACCTTTTTCTACTATTATAAGAGTATGTTCAAATTGACCTGCTCCTGGTGAATTTAGTCTAAAATATGACTGAAGTGGTATGTCAACATCTACACCTTCTGGCACATATACAAACGAACCTCCAGACCAAACTGCTCCATGAAGTGCTACAAATTTATGGTCTTCCGGTGGTACAAGCTTCATAAAATATTGTTTTACTATGTCACCATAATCTCTTATTGCTGTCTCCATATCTGTATATATAACGCCCTGCTTAACAAGATCTTCTTTTATGCTGTGATATACAACCTCGGAATCATACTGTGCACCTACACCTGCAAGAGATTCCCTTTCAGCTTTTGGAATTCCCAATTTGTCAAAAGTATTTTTTATATCTTCAGGTACATCTTTCCAATTACCCTTCATACTTGTATCTGGTCTTACATATGTTACTATGTTATCCATATCAAGCTCATCAAGTGATGGCCCCCATGTTGGCATATCAAGTTTATTATAAATTTCAAGAGACTTAAGTCTAAAATCTCTCATCCATTCCGGATCATTTTTCCTTTTAGATATATCAAGTACTATATCTTTTGTAAGACCTTTTTTTGACTTGTAACTAAATTTATCTTTATTTTTAATATCATAGACTCCTCTGTCTACGTCTTCTATAACGGTCTTTTTCTTTTCCATGGATCTCCCCCTCCTTAATTTGAACTTAAAGCGGTTTCTTTAAATTCAGCAAATCCATTGTCATTTACTTCTTTTACTAAGGAAGCATCTCCAGTTTTAACAACTTTACCATTTAATATTATGTGAACAAAATCTGGCTTTAAATGTTCTAATATTTTACTATTATGAGTTATAATAAGCACTGCATTGTTGTCATTTTTATATTGATTTATACCATTTGAAACTATTTTGACTGCATCTACATCAAGTCCCGAATCAGTTTCATCAAGTATTGCAAGCTTTGGATCAAGCATAAGCATTTGAATTATTTCATTCTTCTTTTTTTCTCCGCCTGAGAATCCTACATTTAAATATCTTTCTGCATAGCTTTCATCAAACTGCAAAAGCTTTAATTTCTCTTTAAGTTCTCTTCTAAAAGCCATAAGTTTTATTGGTTTACCAGTTCTAGCAGTCTTAGCTGCTCTTAGAAGTCCTTCAACTGTTATTCCTGGAACTTCTTCTGGTGATTGAAAAGACAGGAACAATCCCTTTCTTGCTCTTTCATCTGTTTTAAGTTCATTTATATTTTCGCCATCAAAAATAATATTTCCACTTGTTATTTTATATTTTGGCTGACCCATTACTGTATTTACAAGTGTTGATTTTCCTGCACCATTTGGTCCTAAAATTACATGAATTTCTCCTTTATTTATTGTTAAATTAAGACCTTTTAAAATCTCGCTGCCATCAGCTTCAACATGAACATCCTTTATTTCTAAAAGTTTTTCTCCCATAACATTTAATCTCCTAAGTAATTTTAATCTTGAGTGTTTCACTCTGATATATTAATTTTATAACTGCCTATGGTGTTTGTCAATAATTATTATTATCTTCTCAGTTGTTTTTACATTTTTTTAAGTTCTGGCACTGGGCTTATAGGTTGCTGACCTTTTAATACATTGACAGAATTCTTTGCTGCAAGCATTGCCATATCAAAACGTGTCTCTGCAGTTGCAGACCCAATATGAGGAAGTGAAACGACATTATCCATTGAAAGAAGTGCATTGTCCTTTTTAGCAGGCTCAGTTTCATAAACATCAAGCCCTGCTGCATATATCTTTTTATTTTTAAGTGCATCTATAAGTGCCTCTTCATTTACTGTTTTGCCTCTTGATGCATTTATAAATACTGCACTATTTTTCATCATTGAAAATTCTTTATAATCTATAAGCCTGTATGTTTCTCTTGTAAGAGGGGTCATTATAACTATATAGTCTGCTTTTTTTAACAAATCCTCTAAAGAAGAATATTTAGCTCCTAGTTTATTCTCTGTTTCTATTTTTCTATGTCTATTGTAATATAACACATCCATGTCAAATCCAAGCTTTGCTCTTTTAGCAACGGCTTCTCCAATTCTACCCATTCCTATTATTCCAATAGTCTTATTATGTACCTCAATTCCATATAATTTTTCTGAGCTACCTTTTTCCCACTTACCATCTTTAACATATTTATCAAGTTCCACTATTCTTCTTGCAGATGAAAGGATAAGACCAAATATTAGATCTGCTACTGAATTATCTAACACATATGGTGTATTTGTTCCAATTATTTTACTGCTCTTCATAGCTTTTAAATCAAGATTATTGTATCCAACTGCTATATTGCTTATAACTTCTAGTTTAGGTGCACTACTTATGATTTCTTCATCAATTTTAACGTCTCCAGAAACTATTAATGCACTAACGTCCTTTATTTTATCCATAAGTTGTTTTTTGCTAATTTGTCCTTTTTCCTGCCACATTTCACATTCAAAATATTTGTTTACATATTCCACTATCTTTTTATCTACTTTACTCCCGATAAACACTTTTTTGTTATCCATATTAAGTCCCCATCCTCTCATACATTTTACAGTAAAATTATAACATAATAGTTCGCTAACTATTATCTTTATGATTAGCATTTTGTATTGAATTTTTTTAATTATTATTATAATTAAAGTTAAATTTTTTGGGTTTATTTACTATATATTTTGTTTTTTTTTATGTATAATTATTGTTTTTATGTAATTTAGCCTTGAAAATTCATATTATTCCATTTTATATTATTTGTATGATATATTTTCTTTAATTAATATTATATATGTTTTAATTACATTAAATAAATAATTATTTCCTGACCTCTATAAGATTTGTAAATGTATATTATATGCTGACAGCTTATTTTTTTATACTTTTTTTATTGTAAAGTATAAAAAAGGGAGGGTAGCCTAAATGAACTATACAACAAACTATACTATTATTGGCATGCGCATAAAAAATGAAAGGTTAAAATTTAATTTATCTCAAGAAAAATTTGCAGAACTTATTAATCTTTCTGCTGTTTTCATAGGACAAATTGAGCGAGGAGAGAGAAAAATGAGCATTGAAACTTTAATTAAAATTTCAACTCATCTACACGTATCAACTGATTATTTGATCTTCGGAAACACAAACAAAAGTGACAATTTTAATAATAAAAATAAACTATATGAATTAATATCTCATTGCTCAGACAAACAGGTAAAGTTAATTGGTGATATTATCAAATCTATTTTACCTTATATATGTTGATATTTATATAAAGGAGGCGATTTTACAATAATAAATTTAAATAAAGATTTAGAAGAAATTAATGAAATTGATGAAAAATTTAAATTAGCTCTAGAAAAAATATTAGAAAGAAAGGATTTTAACACAGTTAAATCTTTAAAAAATCTTATATATGAAAAGGCATCAAGAACATTTGTTTATAACATTAAACTGTTAATAAAAATTGAAAAAACACAAAAAAATTTGGCAAAAAAAATAGGTATTTCACCAGACTTACTTTCAAAATATAAACTAGGCGAAGCTTTCCCATCCATTGAAACTTTAATATATATATGCCATGTATACAATATGGAAATATATAGTTTTTTATTTAAACCTCTTACTGAATTTGATATAAACATGATAAATTTGAGTAAAGAATATAATTCACATATATTTAGAGGTAAATTCTTCATTTATCTTTTAGAAAATCCAAATAAAATCAAGGAGTTTAGTGTAAATTTTGCAGATAAAAACATCTTTATTTTAAGAGATAAAACTAATAAATCAAAAGAATGTTTTTGTAGTAATTTTATCTATGCTAAAAATTCAACATCCTTCAATATACTTAGTGAAGAGTTTGGAAATATTCACGTTATCTTTTTATCGGACAGCTCTAAGACAAGAAGAAATTTAGGTGGTATTGCAGCTGCTTATTTTTTTAATGAAAGTGTAACCTTTAACAAAATGCTATTTAGTAAATTTAAAATTGATACAAAATTATATCATTATGATTTAATATCAATGCTAAGTTTAAATACAAACTGTAAAAAAGTTAAATTTCAGCTAACTAAAAATGATATAGAAATTTGTAACAGCTTTCTAGAAAAAGTTTATAACAAAAGGAACTGTCGCACTAAAAAATAGTGCAGCAGTTCCCTCTTTATAAATAATAAGTACTTTGCATAAATTACTTATCTTTCTAATGGTGAAACAATCTTAATTTTGAAAATGCCATTACCATATCATAGTTATTGCATGCTTCTATTACAACATCATCTCTTATGGATCCTCCTGGCTGAACGATATATTTAACCCCACTCTTTGAAGCTCTATCTATATTGTCTCTAAATGGGAAAAAGGCATCAGATCCAAGTGATACGCCTTTAAGTTTTAAAAGCCACTCATCCTTCTCTTGTTTTGTAAGTCTTTTAGGCACTTCAGTAAATACATCTTTCCAGCCTGCAGTTTCTTCTTCAGTTACATCATCACGAAGATACTGATCTATTACATTATCCATTTCAGGTCTCTTAACTCCTTCTTTAAAAGGAAGGTTTAATACTGCTGGATGCTGTCTTAAAAACCATATATCAGCTTTTGATGCAGCAAGTCTAACACAATGAACTCTTGACTGCTGTCCTGCTCCAACACCAATAACCTGACCGTCTAATGCAAAGCAAACAGAATTGGATTGAGTGTATTTTAAAGTAATCATAGAAATTAAAAGATCTCTTTTAGCACCTTCTGGCATATCTTTATCTTCAGTTACTATATCCTTTAAAAGCTCCTCTGTTATAAGAGCATCATCGCGTCTTTGCTCAAAAGTAACTCCAAATATTTCTCTTCTTTCTATTTTGTTTGGCTCGTAGTCTTTATCTATCTGTATTATGCAATAATTGCCTCTTTTTTTTGTTTTTAACAGTTCCAATGCATCTTTACTGTATGATGGTGCAATTATACCATCTGAAACTGATCTTTTTAGTATTTTAGCTAAAGGCAAATCCACCTCATCACTTACAGCTGCAAAATCTCCATAAGAAGACATTCTGTCTGCTCCTCTTGCTCTTGCATAAGCTGTAGCTGCAGGAGAAAGTTCTATATCTGAAACTGCATATGCTTTTTTAAGAACATCACTTAATGGTACTGCAGTTCCTGCACCAGCAGGGCTTACATGTTTAAACGAGGCTGCACTACAAAGTCCTGTAGCTTCTCTAAGCTCTTTTACAAGCTGCCAAGAATTAAATGCATCCATAAGATTTATGTATCCCGGTCTTCCATTTAATACTGTAAATGGAAGTTCCCCTTCTTTAGCAAAAACTCTTGCAGGTTTTTGGTGTGGATTACATCCATATTTAAGTAAAAATTCATCTTTTTCCATTTATAAATACCTCCAATTTTAAATTTAAATACAAAAAAAGCCTGAGCAAATAATATAATTTACCCAGGCGGTCGATGTGTCTATAATCATGCTCCCTATGGTAAACTCCATTTCCGCCAGTTACATAATTAGTTTATTCAATTTCTTAAATTATATTATATAATTTTTTTTGTGTCAAACATTTTATATAAACAATATTACGATATATTTATTATAAAACGTTTTATAATTGTAAAAAATTTGATAGTATATAATTATGGACTAAATCATTTAAGTAGAGGTGACATAACTTTGAATCACATTTTTAATGTTTTAAATATTTTTAAAATGGATATAAAAAAAATTATTAAAAACCCTATAACTTTTATAATAATAGGTGGTATATGCATATTACCTTCACTATATGCATGGGTAAATATAAAAGCCTGTTGGGACCCATATGCAAACACAGGCACTATACCTGTTGCAGTAGTTAATAACGATAAATCTGTATCTTTTAAGGGTAAAAATATAAATATAGGCAGTAATATTGTTAAAAAACTTAAAAAAAATAAAAGTATTGGATGGCATTTTGTAACCTCCAAAGAAGCTGATCTTGGAATCGTTGACGGAACTTACTATGCTGTAATTCAAATACCAGATGACTTTTCTTCAGATTTTTTAAGCGTACTCTCTAATAAGCCTAAGAAACCTAACATTATATACAAGGTTGATACTAAAGTAAATCCTGTAGCTGGCAAAATTACAGATGTAGCCAAGGATACCCTCACTGATGAAATAACATCTAATTTTATATCTACAGTTAATGAGACAATATTTTCTTCTTTAAATACTTTTGGCAACGATGCCGATAAAAACAAAAGTGACCTTATAAATTTAAAAAATAGCATAATAAAAATAAATAACAATATGGATTACATAACTTCTGCGCTTCAGTCAATAAACGGGAATTCAAATAATCTTTCAGCTTTTTTAACCCAAATTAAGGCAACCATGCCAACTGTAAACAGTGGGCTTTCTCAGTTACTTGTAAGCAATGAAAATAATGCTTCAATTATAAAATCAACACAAAGTACACTTAATGATTCACTTAACAATATACAATTAAATCTTAACAATGCACAAGCCACTGTATACAGAATTCAAGGGCTTAACAGTACCTTAAGTAATTCAGCTGCGAATGCAAATTCTTCACAAATTTATTACACCACTGCACAGCTTAACATGAATTTAGATGCTCTTAGTAACTCTATAAATGCGCTAACCAACTATTTAACAACCATAAATAATACAAATCCAAATAAAAATGTAGCTGATATGATTATTTCACTTAAAAGTATACAAAATTCAATTACTGATGAGAAAAGCAATGTAACCTCGCTTTCACAGAAATTTTCATCTACTAATGATCTTAATAAGAATATACTAAATTCAATTAACAATGATACCTCAAATATAAATACTACACTTATAAATGCAACCACTGAATATAATTCAAAAACTAAAAATTCAATGAATACAATTTCAAATAATTATATATCTGCAACAAATGATGCATCTGCCCTTATAAAAAATGCACAGGATTTAAATAATCAGATAGATAATCTTATAGGAACTTCTATAGATGGTTCTACACTTGCTTCTAAAACCTCTGGAGATTTAAATACTAGATTACTTCAATTTAAGGATACTATAAAAAATCTAGGAGATAAGTTTGAAATGGTGGATAATAATGATTTAGCACAAATAATAAGTATACTTCAGAGCAATCCAAAATTCATGGGGGATTTTATATCTAATCCTTTTAATATTGTAGATCAATCTATATATCAAATACCAAACTACGGCTCTGCAATGTCTCCTGTATATACAGTTCTTGCAATATGGGTTGGTGACATAATATTGGCTGCACTTTTAAAAACAGATATAACTTATTTTAAAGGTGCTGAAAAATTTCATATACTTGAAAGACATTTTGGTAAAATGCTTACTTTCATATTCTTAAACTTAATACAATCATTTATTGTAATTGTAGGTGATAAAGTAATCCTACACGTTTATTCCGTAAATACACCACTTTTAATAATTTTTGCTCTTGCCTCAGGAATAACTTTTACTATAATAGTTTTTACTCTTACATCACTTTTGGGAAACATAGGCAAAGCACTCTCGATTATATTTCTAATAGTTCAAATTGCAGGAAGTGGCGCAACCTACCCAATTCAAGTTGACCCATTATTTTTCAGGATATTTCAACCTCTATTCCCATTTACTTATGCTGTAGGAGGATTTAGGGAAGCTATTGCAGGTCCTCTTATATCAAGTGTTGTTTTAGATTTCACAATGCTTTTTATAATATCATTAGTATTTACTTTGTTAGGTATATTCTTAAAAACTCCACTGCACAAACCTATGCACAAATTCTCAGAAAAGTTTAAAGAAGCTGGCATTAGTGAATAATTTATTATGGAGGCATTAAATGAAAAAAATTTTTAACATTTTTATAAGAGACATAAAAAACATAGTTTCAAATCCAGCAGCAATTTTTATCGCAATAGGCCTTTGCATTTTGCCTTCTCTCTATGCATGGATTAACATACAAGCATGTTGGAATCCTTATGCTAATACCGGTAATATACCTGTTGCAATTGTAAACGAAGATGAAGGCACACAGATTAACGGTAAAAGTGTCAATATTGGGAATCAAATTGTAAATGAACTAAAAAAAAATAAATCTATAAATTGGGTGTTTGTAGATTCATGGCAGGGAAATTACGGATTAAACGATGGTAAATATTATTCATTAATAGATATTCCAACTAACTTTTCAAGTGGGCTGGCAAGCCTTGCAAGCTCAAATCCTAAAAAACCTGATATTATATATAAAAATAACGAAAAGTTAAATGCTATAGCTGCTAAAATAACTAATGTAGCAAAAGATAATCTTGCAAAACAAATCAAGACACAATTTGTAAGTACTGTTAATAAGGAAACTTTGGGAGTTATTGGCTCACAAGCAGGTAATCCTGAACATGCAAAAGCACAAATTATTCAATTAAAAGAAACTCTTTCAGAAACAAGTGATAACTTAAAATCAACACAAAAATATATAGGTGAGGCAAATTCAAGTTCGCAATATTTACAGCAATATCTAAATAAGCTTAAAAACACTCTTCCAAAAATAACTGATGAAATAACAAGTTTACAAAAAGCTTCTGATGCCAATAAAGACCTTATAAATTCAACAAAACAGACAGTTGATTCAACGTCTACGCAGCTTAACAATGATATTGTACAAATGCAATCTTTAAACAATCAGATTCAAAATCTTTTAAATGAGCTTAGGGCAATTAATAATGGTACATCTACTGGAAATTCAACTGACATTGCAAATCAAATGGTTAACCTAAGCAATTCTGAGATTAATTTATTAAACTCAGATATAAAAGACTTGCAATCCATAAACAGCATAATACAAAATAGTTCCATTACAAATGTTATAAACTCACTTAATTCAATTGTATCTCTTGTTTCAAGTGAATCAAACAACCTAAATCAAATAAAATCATTGGTTGCTTCAGGTTCACCAAAAGATAGCATTAATTCTGCCACTAATAATGCAAGCAACTTAAGTTCTAGTATAGCTAACAGTATGTCTGTAGCTTCAAATAGTTTTTACTCAACTGCACTACCTGTATTTGATACTACGAGTAATAACTTAGCCTCAAGCATTACAAATACTAATGCAGTACTTGAAGCAACAAAAGTTTTAGTTCCTCAGTTAAATGCCTTAGTAGACTACGGTATTTCTACAAGTAAGTTATCTACAAATCAAGCAAATGATTTAAATTCAAAATTAAATAGTTTAGAAGACAAATTAAACATACTCAGTGATAAAATGAATAGTTTGTCCTCAGAAGATATTGATCAAATTATAAAGATAATGAAAAAAAACCCTAATGAGGTTGCAAGTTTTATAGCCTCACCTTTAAATATAAAACAAGTTGATGTTTATGGTGAAGGAGTATTTGGAGTTGGTCTTACACCTTTTTATACAGTTCTTGCAATATGGGTTGGTGCACTTTTATGTGCTGCACTGCTTACAACAAAATGCAAAGATTTTGAGGATGGGCAAAAACTTAATCTTATCCAAAAACATTTTGGCAAAATGCTACTATTTTTGATGTTTTCCTTTATACAAACAATTATAGTAACTGCAGGCGATAAATTTATTCTTGGGGTAAACCCGCAAAATACACCGTTATTCTTTGGATTTGCAATTGCATCTTCAATTACCTTTACAATAATAATATTCACCCTTGTATCAATATTTGGCAATGTTGGTAAAGCAATTGTAGTTGTTATGATGGTTTTTCAAATTGCAGGTGCTGGAGGAATATATCCAATACAGACTAATCCTAAAATATTCGGTATACTTGAACCCCTTTGGCCATTTACTTATTCTATAGATGGATTTAGAGAGGCAATAGGAGGTCCTATTTGGCCTAATGTATATAAAAATTTAACTGCCCTTGGAATTTTCGCAATTATATTCCTATGTCTTGTAATTTTAAAAAGGCCTTTTCATAAATTAACAAGCTTTATGGAACATAAATTTAAAGAATCAGGAATTTAATATAACTAAAAATGAATAATTGAAACAACTTTATAAAAATGGAGAGTGATTTATATATGTTAAAACAAAATGTTAAAATAGGGTTTATTGGAACTGGTGTGATGGGCGCTGCCATGGCTTCAAACATATTAAAAGGTGGATATACTTTACTTGTATATAACAGAACAAAAGCAAAAGCTGAACCTTTAATAAAAAGCGGTGCAATTTGGAAAAACTCTGTAAAAGACCTAGCAAACGAAGCCGACATAATAATATCAATGGTTGGATATCCAAAAGATGTTGAAGATATTTATTTAAGTGAAGATGGAATAATAAATAATATTAAAAAAAATAGCTACATAGTTGACATGACTACATCAAAACCTTCCCTTGCAAGAAAGATCTATGATGAAGCTAAAAAGAAAAATATTTCTTCTCTAGATGCACCTGTATCTGGCGGTGATGTAGGTGCAAAAGAAGGCACTCTTTCAATAATGGTAGGTGGAGATGAAGATGCCTTTAATGAATTAAATCCTATTTTTAAACTAATGGGAAAAAACATTGTCCTTCAAGGAAGTGCAGGCTCAGGTCAAAACACTAAAATGTGCAATCAAATAGCTATAGCTTCAAATATAATGGGTGTATGTGAAGCTCTTTCATATGGAAAAAGTGCTGGACTTGACCTTAAAAATGTATTGAAATCTATTGAACATGGTGGAGCAGCAAGCTGGCAGTTAAGTGCCTATGCCCCTAGAATATTAAAAGGTGATTACAATCCAGGTTTTTATGTTAAACATTTTGTAAAGGATATGAAGATAGCACTTGATGAATCTCGTGAAATGAATATAAATACACCCGCTTTAGCGCTATGTAAATCCCTTTATGACAAGCTTATAGAAACTGGAAACGAAGATTTGGGAACTCAAATATTGTATAAATTATACTGCAAATAATTTTACTTTTATACCTTTTTATGTTAATTAATTGATTATTTGCCCCCTGTTATGCTATAATAAATATATCATTAACTACAAGGAGGAAATTAAATTGAGAAATAAAGCGTTGTGTTTCGTTATGATGCTTATATTTGCATTTACGTTAAACACCAATGTCTTTGCTGCAACCGGCAACACGTCGGACCAATTAAAACAGACTCAAGATAATGAAAAAGACTTGCAGGGTAAGATACAAAATTTGAATAACCAAATCAATAGTGTGTTAACACAGGTCGAAAAAAATAAGACAGATATGAATAATATTGCAGAAGACAGTAAAAATACTCAAGATAAATTAGTTTCAAATGAAAAGGACTTGAAATCAAAAGAAGCCCAACTGAAAAGTGTTTTAAAATCATTATATGTGTACGGCAATAGCAGTTACATTGAAGTATTGTTAGGTTCACATAGTTTAAACGATTTTATATCAAAAGCACAGATAATAGGAAAAGTAATGACATATAACAACAGTGTTGTTGACAATGTAAAAGCTCAAAGACGATATATAGTTGCAGAAAAAGAAAAACTGAGTGCAGAGCAATCAAAAATTCAAAGTTTAAAGGAAAGTAATGAAACTCAACTTTCAGCTTTAAGTACAGATGTACAGACTCAGAGAACTCTTTTAAGCAATGCAACACAAAAAGAAAGACAGTTAGTAGCTCAGCAGCAGCAAGAGGAAGCCGCTCAAAGAGCTGCACAGCAGGCCGCACAGCAGCAAGCTATGCAAAGAGCTACATCACTTGCAGCAGCAAAGACTTCATCAAATTCTAACCAAGCATCTAATAGTAGCAATGGAAATTCTAATATTTCTCCTGCTCCTACCGCTGGCTCAACAATTACAGTTCAAGCAACTGGATATTCTGGTGGTGGTTTAACAGCAAGTGGAAATGCTGTAACAAGGAATCCAGGTGGTTTTAGTTCTATAGCCGTAGATCCATCAGTTATACCATGGGGATCTAAACTTTATATTCCTGGATACGGTTATGGTATTGCAAATGATATAGGCGGTGCTATTAGGGGAAATATAATCGATTTATATTTTTCAACAAATGCAGATGCAGAAAACTGGGGTAGACGTGTAGTAACTGTTACGATACTTAAATAATTTTTAATTTGTAGCTGATACACTAAATAGTGTGTCAGCTCTTTTTTATTTATTTTTAGTTATAAATTTTGCTGCCTTTGCTGCTAGAGCTCTAGGAAGAATTTTAACTGCGTATACTTCTAACTTATTCATCTTTCCTGCTATAACAACTCTTTTACCTTTTATAAGCCCCTTATACCCCAGCTTTGCTACACTTTCGGCGCTCATCATTTTACTAAACATTATTGACTTTTCAAGATTTGCTACCTTACTAAAATTTGTTTTAGAAGGACCTGGACATAATGTTGTAACTGTAACACCTGACCCTTTAAGTTCCTCTACTAAGGCTTCTGAAAAATATAAAACAAAAGCTTTTGATGCAAAATACACTGCCATATTAGGTCCTGGCTGAAAAGCTGCTGTAGATGCTACATTGAGTATTTTTCCACTACCTCTTTTTTTCATATCCGTTAAAAAATAATATGTTAATTCTGTAAGAGCTCTGTTATTTAATTCAATCATACTTACTTGTTTTTCTATATCTAGTTTTTCAAACTCTCCCATAAGTCCAAATCCTGCATTATTTATAAGCACATCTACCTTTATATTTCTTTCTTTTACTTCTTTATAAAGCTCCACTGCACTATCTTTTTTAATTAAATCTTTTGATATCACAGTTACATTTACATCGTTAAATTCACTTTTTATACGATTTAGCTTGTCCTCACTTCTTGCAACTAGAACAATATCATATCCATCTTTTGCAAACAATTTCACAAACTCATATCCAATCCCACCAGAAGCTCCAGTTATAAGTACAGTTTTTCCCATCATTACCTCTCCTTTGAAGTATTACATATTTATACTCTAACCTTATTTTATATTATTTAACCAGAATCCTCAATTCATTATTGTACACATTTAAAATATTTTAATATAATATATATGTAACTTATAAAACAATACAATATTATTGGGAGGTCTTTATGAAAAGACTATGTGTATACTCTGGCTCAAATCCAGGTAAAAACGATAAATATAGTGAACTAACAAAAAAACTTGGAAAAGTACTAGTTCAAAATGGCATTGATCTTGTATATGGTGGTTCAAAAATAGGCCTTATGGGGAGAATAGCAAAAGAAGTATCTAACAATGGTGGACATGTTATTGGAGTCATTCCAAAAGGTTTATTTGTAGATGATATGATTAATGAAAATCTTGCAGAATTAATTATGACAGAAGATTTAAGTGCACGAAAAAAGAAAATGGAAGAACTTTCTGATGGCTTTATTGCACTTCCTGGCGGTCTTGGTACTTACGAAGAATTGTTCGAAGTACTTAGCTGGGCTCAACTAGGACTTCACAAAAAACCAATAGGAATTTTGAACATAGATCATTTTTATGACCCTCTTTTAGAGCTTTTAAAGAACACTTGCAAAGAAGGTTTTATGAAAGAATCAAATTTAAAGCTTCTTCTAGTTTCTGATGATCCTTTAGAGTTATTAGAAATGATGAAAACTTATACCCCACCTGTAATGGAGAAAAAGTGGGATGAAATGCCTGAAAAAAGTAATTAGAAACTATAAATCAGCTGTCACAAAATGAATTCTTATCATTTTGTGACAGCTGATTTAATTTTAACTTCATTATTATTTTGAAAGTATTACATAATATTACTCTATTTTTGTACCGCATTCAGGACAAAACTTTTGTCCATCTAATAATTCACTTTTACAGCTTGGGCAAAGATGTCTGTTCAGTAGATGCTCCACATTCAGGACAAAATTTTGCCCCTTTATTAATTTCTTTACCGCAATTTGGACACTCTAAAGTAAGTTTTGTACCGCAAGAAATGCAAAATTTACTAGTTGAAGAATTAGCAGTGTGACAATTTGGGCACATAACTTCACCGTTTTTTATAGCACTTCCTTTGTTTATATTTACTGAAACATAGACACTTTTACCTCCAGTAATTATAAATTTTTCTACAAATTCAAATATTTCATTAGGAAGTTTTTGTTGATTCCATGCCCCTATTGCTGCTGTAATTGTAAGCGGAGCAAATACTAACATACCAATAGTTGCTGCGCCTGCTTTATCAATCCACTTACCTGATCCAACCCCTACTGAAACCATATCTCCAGCTTGAATAATTTGTATCTGAATGGCTGAATCCATACCTATGATTTTTTTCCAACTATCCTCTTGCCTAGCTTGTACTAAAAAGCCTTCAGATGTTTTCATTCCTTCACTTTGTAAATTTTTCTTATCCCTTAAAAAAGTCTCAATACCATTAGCAATCATATCGATGGTTACATCATCTATTAATTTAAATAATTTTGAATCTGCCATTAAATTTCTCCCTCTTAATGATACTCATCACTTTATTTTATATATTTTTATTTTCTAATACTACTCCTACAATTGAAACTATTAACCCAATAATCATAATATACATTCCAGATGCTGATACATTTACTGAAGATCCAAAAATTGTTGTACTTTTACTTTCTATCATTGCAAACATAATAAATATTCCTACTACTAATGAAATAATTCCAAACATAATATTAATTCGTTTATTTTGTAATATCATTACTATTGGATAAATAAATGCTGCTAATACTATATACCCTTGTTGTTGAAACCCATCTACTTGTGCTATGCCTATATTAACCCAAGTAAAAAATAATGAAATAAAACTTATAATTGCACCTACTAAAACTAATTTTTTACCTAAAGATAATGCCAAAATATTCTCTTTTTGTATATTATGCTTTTTAGTAAAATTTACATTTGTTTTTACATCTTCAATTTTACCACCACATTTATCACAGAATTTTGCATTATCTGGCAATTGAGCACCACAGTTACCACAATATTTACTCATGATTATCCCTCCTAAAAAAAATATATATATTAATATTCGACATAAACACACTAAATCTAAATAGGCTTTCACACTAAAAATAGTACAGTGATAAATTTTTATAGATAAATTAGAACCATTTTTCTTTTCGTTTATTGATCATTGTCTTTTCTTACAATGATCAATAAACAATGAATGTTGAAATTGCCTCGCAATTTCTTAAACTTAGTTAAAACATTTTTTTAACCCTGAAATGTTTTTTCCCTTATACTGTTTATTAATCTTTTGTTCATTGATCATTGATCATTCGTACATTGATCATTGCTTTTGCCTTTTATTGATCATTGCTTTTGCCTTTTATTGTTCATTGATCTCAAACTTTGTCATCTGCTATAGCTTCTTCATGTTTACTAATCCATCTATATGAATCCTTTTTATACGAAGTTAATAACAAGTATAATATCTCTATCACTGTCATTGCTGATATTCTTGAAAAACTAAATTCATTTAAAAATAGTTTTTCTCTCGTAGCCGTATTTATTTTGTATTTACTTTTCATAGCCAGTGGAGATTTTTCATGATTTGTTATTCCAATTGTCACTGCTTTTTTATCATTTGCAATATCTATTAAATTCAAAAGTTTCTTTGAAGAACCTGAATTTGATATAGCTATAACCACATCTTTATCTGTTAATGTATATGCAAAAGCAAGCTGCGTCTCCCATATAGTGCTGGTAACAGAGGCTATTCCCATTTGGTTGAATTTATATGCACCATCTAAGGCCACTGGTATTGTGTTTCCTACTGCAACAAATTGAACAATTCTTGCTTTTTTAATTAAATCTAGTATCTCTTTAATAGCTTCTGTATCCATCATTGCTACCGTTTGCTTTAATTCTTCAATTTTATTTGCCAGTATATTTTTTAGTGACTGATCAATATTATTAATAGCTATATCATTTGATGTGTTATTTTCTTTAGAAATCATCATTTCCTTAGCAATATTTATTTTTAAATCATGAAATCCCTTCATGTTGCATTTTTTACAGAATCTAATTATTGTAGCTTCACTGACATTACTTTCACCTGCAAGTTCTGAAACTGTCATGTCAATAACGTCTTGTTGATTTTTTATAACATAATCTGCAATCCTTTTTTCTGCCTCATACAAATTATTATAATTTGTAAGAATTTTATCTAATACATTTTTGCCTTTAATTTTCACTTGATTTTTACTCCCTTATTTTTTATAAGATTATATCATTCAAATGGATATTTCATTCCCCACTTATCTCTAACCGCATCCATAATATTAATTACACCCATAGATAAATCTAATCTTCCACCATTATTTTTATCTATTACATATCTATTCATATTCTCAACTTCATAAGTAAGTGCACTATTAGTCTCTCCAGCTTCTACAATTTCAAAGCTTCCGTCTGGATACGTTATAGTAGCTTTATCTGCTCTTGGATAATTTTCAACAGTTATATATGCTTTTTCTCCTGCTACGACGCCCTTTTTAGGCTGTTTTGCTCTCATTGTAAGAGAAATAACTGCCATTTCTTCCTTGGAATTTTTAAGTATTATACCTGACTCTTCATCCACACCTGTTTCAAATTTTTTTACAGTTGTTAATATTTCATCTGGCTGCTCTGAAAGAAAATATCTTGTAAAAGATAATGCATATGTTCCAATATCAAGTAGAGCTCCTCCTGCTAAATCAACATTAAAGAATCTATTACTCACATCATATTCTTTGAGACTTCCAAAAGACACTTGTATCATTTTTATCTTACCAATTTTTCCTGATTGAATAATATCACTTAATTTTTTATAAATAGGCATATGATATATCGTCATTGCTTCTGCGACTATTAAATTCTTTTCCTCTGCAAGACTTTTAATTTCTCTTAATTGATTTCCATTTACCGTTATAGCTTTTTCACATAACACATTTTTATTATTTTTAAGACTTTTCATTATATATTCATAATGATTACAATGAGGAGTGGCTATGTAAACTACATCTATATTATCATCCTTAAGCATTTCATCATAATTACCATAAAGTTTTTTTACATTATAATTCCTTGAAAATTTTTCTGCCTTTTCAATTTTTCTTGACCCTACTGCATATATACTTCCATTAACTTTCTCTATTGATTTAGCAAAATCTGCTGCAATTTTACCTGGTCCAAGTATTGCCCAATTTACATTCTTCAATTATATCACCTCATGATTAAAATTTTAATTTTTAGAAATCATCTTTACACCATCCTCAAAAGCTACAAATACTTTTGTAACCTCCTCAGTAAATAAGGACGTTTCACCAACTCCACATATATTTTTCAGAACATTTTGCAATTTGCTTATATCTGTTACATTCTTTACCATAACGTCCATTAATAAGTTACCATTATCTGTTACAGTAAATCCATCTTTTGCACTACTACTCCTAATAATTGGTTTTCCGCCAATTTCTTTTATCTTTTTTTCAACATATTTTAGTGAATCCTTTAGTATTTCTAGCACTACAGGGTGTTTAAAAGTTAATGTCTTTACAAATTTAGTATTATCCACTAAAAGTATATACTCATCAGCCATTGAAGCAATAAGTTTTTCCTTGGTGTGAATTCCTCCACCACTTTTTAGAGCGTTACAGCCCTCATCAACTTCATCACATCCGTCAAAGGCCACATCTATATTAGATATAGAACAAGTATGCACGACCTCTATACCCTTTTGGATACACAACATTTTAGTTTTAAAAGAAGGAGTAACCACTTTAACATTAAGATTTTTATTATTTTTAATATAATCCACTAAATACGATATAGTGCTTCCTCCACCTAATCCTATTATAGTGTCATTTTTTATGTACTTTAGAGCTACTTTAGCACAACTTTTTTTTAAATCATGACTGTCCAAATTCATACCCCCAATCCTAGTAATTTAAAATTATATTTTTATAGTAATACGATATTTTTATTTCGTCAACTATATTGTACAAGAAATAATTTTTCTTATGCTTCTTTTATGATGAATTATTAACTTTTTTTTAATAAACTATGAAGGACTATGAGCTTAATTGTCGAATATTATAAAAAGTATTATTTTATTTTATATTATATTAAACTATAACTTAAATATAGGAGGTAACTTATGTCATATTGTCGTAAATGTGGTACAAAATTAGAAGAAGGCACTACATTTTGTCCAAACTGTGGTGCACAAACTAATAAATCATCAAATGAGAGCAGTACTAATATTCCAAATGAAGATACTAGCTCAAGTTCAGAACCACCTCAATTTAATTTCAATGAAATTATCGATGTATTTAAGAGTACAATACTAAAGCCAGTAAGTGGAGGAAAACATTTTGTAGCTTCTGCTGATAAAAACCTTGCTATTATAATTACTATTATTTTTACAATTCTACAAGGACTTCTTAGTATTTGGAGAACATCTGAACTATTAGGTAAAGTTTCAAGCGGTGCCTCAAGTTTGCTTGATCGTATTCCCTTACTTTCAAGTTTTATTGGAAGTACTATAGACTCCGTTTCTATACCTTATTTAAAAATATTTATTCAAGAATGTGTTTTATACTTGATTTTTGTAGGCATATTATTTGGTTTATTGTGCTTAGTAATAAATAATTTTTCAAAAATAAAACATACATCGTTTATGGTATTTAAAACCGTATTAATTTCTACGTTACCTTACCTAGTGTGCGAATTTATTTCAATTATACTTTCAACATTTGCTTTACCTTTAGGTATTATATTTATTTTACTTGGAGTATTAATTTCAATTGTAACTTTAACTGTTATAATTAGCGAAGGTTTTAAAGTAAAAGGAGATATATGTGCTTTTCTTATACCTATATGTCTCGTTGTAACTGTAATTATATATCTTGTAATATTAACAAGTTGCATTGCTTCTAATTCATCATATATAGGCAATTCTCTGTTTAGATAAAACTTTACAACTAAAAAATACAAAAGAATTGAGGAATTTAAAATGAACATTTGTGCTAAATGTGGTAAAGAAGTAAAAGATAATCAAAAATTTTGTACTTCTTGCGGAAGTGACTTAACAAAACCAAATGCTATTAAAATTGAAGATGAACAGAAAAATTCAAATGATATTTTAACTAATAAAGATTCCACCTTTGATGATGACTATTCAAATGAATCCACTGATAAGGAAGAATTCAATTTTGATGATGAAAATTACAATGAAGACGAAGATTACAACGAAGATGAAAATTATACCACTGATCGTAAACCTATGAATTTTCACTTAACTAAAAAAGTAAAAATAATTATAGGCGTAGTTATTTTCTTAATAATAGCTTCTTTTGCAGTTGTTAAGGTTGGTAATTATTTAACTGATCCTAATAAACTAGTAACAAGATTTAAAAATGATGTATCTTCAAACAATACTTCTGATTTAAATAATATACTTTACTGTAATGATAGCAGGCTTCAGTTAAATAATAAAAGTATTGATCCATTACTTTCTTATTTTAAAAACAGTCCTTCATCTTTAGATAATGTTGTTCAAAGCTTAGATAATGATGCTATTAGTCCTAAGGATGTTAATAGTCTTAGTGCATCTTCAAGCAGCACTTTAACTTTAGTTTCTGTAGGAAAAAAGTTTTTCTTTTTCCCAGATTATAGACTAGCTGTGAAACCTGTTTTCATTAATATAAAAACAGACTTTAAAGATGTTAATCTTTCAGTTAACAATACTAATGTAGGTAAGAGTGATTCTGATAACTTTACAAAAGAATATGGCCCATTCGTTCCGGGGAAATATGTAGTTTCAGCTAATTACAAGGGTAAATATATTACTTTAAACAAAACTTATCCTGTTAATCTTGTATCCGATTATAAAAACACAACAGATTTAACTGTATTAGATGGTATGAATTATGTGGATATATCATCAGAATATCCTAATGCTGAAATTTTTGTTAATGGAAAAGATAGTGGAATTAAAGTTCAAGATGCCTCAAAATTCGGTCCTTTAGACAGCTCTGCAAAATTATATGCTACTTATGCAAAAGATGGCAAAACAATCAAAAGCGCTGAATACTCATGCTCAAGTGGCGATACAAGTCCATATTTGAGTTTTGAAGACTCAGAAAATGATTTAAATGATGTTCAAAATCAATTAAGTGAACTTTTACAAAACTATATTTCCAATTTCACTGAAGCTGTTAACACAAACAATGTTAGTTTAGTAACACCTTACATTGTTGCTGGAAGTACACTAGACAAAGAAATGCAAACATATGTACCTAACACTTACAACGGTGGAACTACAGAATCAAATGTTTCTTCTAATATTGTAAAATACAATATTAGTGATGATAATAACTCTGGAAATATACAAACTTCTGAAGTTTATACTATTACGAATAAAGATGGTACATCTTCTAATAAGTCTTTTAACTATACTTATAGTTTTACCTATGATCAAAATAGCTGTAGTTATAAATTCTTAAATGTCGGAAATACTAAATAATAATAGCCGTAAAATAATTCTAATATATGCTTAACAGGACTGTCGCACTAAAAAAATAGTGCAGCAGTCCTATTTTTATAGATAAAAACTAAGAGTATAAAAGCCATAACAATTGCACATATTATAGTTCATATTTAACTTTGTGAGCCTTCTACATTATAGGTTCAATATGGAGATGATTATATTGCGTAAAAAATTCAAAGTTGCTATGTCCATTTTACTCATGTTATTAACTTTGTCTTATAGTTTGTTAATTCCAAATAGAATAGTTAAATCTTCAGAAATATCCACAAGTATAGCTTCAAGTAATTCAAACCTTATTTTGGATTCCTCTAAATATAAAGATATGCCAAAACACTTTAGAAAGTCTTCTGATTTAACAAATATTAAGAATACTAACGATTTAAATCTTAATGGATTAGACACCTTAAACATTTCTGGCAGCAGTGAATTTTCCGAGTACAATTTACCACTTTTAATAAAAGGTATAAATACTTCCATGCCTATAGCCATTGTTGACTTAAGACAAGAATCTCACGGATTTATAAATGGAATTCCTGTAAGCTGGACCTGCTGCGATAAAAACAAAGCCAATTTAAATTTAACTAGAGATGAAGTTATAGCTACTGAAAATAAACTGTTAAATAGTATTAATTTAAATGAACCATTATACTTTTATAATCATCCTGATATAAGTATTATACCTAAAGCTGTCCTTAATGAAGAACAGCTTTCAGCTTCAAAATCTCTATACTACATTCGTATACCAGTTACAGATGGAAAACTTCCTACTGATGATATGGTAGATTACTTTGTTGAATCAATAAAATCAGCCCCTAAAAACACATGGATGCATTTTCACTGCAAACACGGCATAGGCAGAACCACTACTTTTATGATTATGTACGATATGTTTAAAAATTCAAAGAAAGCCTCTGCTGATGAAATTATAAAAAGGCAGCTTGTATTATCAGGTCTTACTGAAAAACATGTTAAGTCTTTTTATAATAATGAAAGATATAGTCTTCTTAAAAATTTCCATAAATATTGCAGCGAACATGGGGATAATTTTGATATTAAGTGGAGTGACTGGAAAAAAGCTTCAAACATTACTGGCTATAAAAATCATCTGTTATAAAATCACATTGTCTTTCATATACTTTAATTAGCAGTAACCAAAATTTTTTAATCATTAAATTTATGTTTTTATATGCTTAAACTGGAGGTAAAAATGATTAATAGAAAGATGAACAGTGAGAAAAATAGTCTTTTATTGATTTTACTAATAGACATAATGTTATTTTCTATTATTGCATTTTTTAGTTTTTTTGATGTACAGCAAGAAATTTCTTTAAGGCTTACAGATGAGTCAAAAAATACTTTTTATTTTAAATTAATAAGCTATCAAATGCCCATAGTAAAATTGGTAAATTTCAAAGGATCAAATTTAGTTAAAGATACTCCCTCATTAAAGAGTTGTATCTTAAACTACTTAGGTATCAATTTAAATGAACCTTATGCAATTTTAAAAAAAGAATTGTTCTACTTAAATCAAAATAGCGGTTATAACCTAGACCATACATCAGCTATTGGAAACTTCACCTTAAACAACAATGATGTAATTAAACAACCTATAAACTTAAATAATGTCAGCAATCAAAATAATAATATTGATGGTATATATGATTCAAGATTAAAAGAACCTAGTCTTAATTCAAAGCCAGAAATTTTAATATACCACTCACATACAACAGAAAGTTATGGTTCAAACGGCAAAGACACTCTGGATCCTAATAAAAATGTAACCGCCGTTGGAGACAAGCTGGCTAGTATTCTTAAAGAGTATTATAATATTTCTGTAATTCACGACACAACTGTTCACAATGCAGCAGCTTATAATAATAGTTATGAAAGGTCTGGACAAACCCTTGACAATTATCTTAAAAAATATGGCAACTTCAAAATGATAATTGATTTAGACAGAACTACAGATTCAAATAAAAGTAATGTAACTAAGCTTATAAACGGAAAAAATGTTGCCAAGTTCACCTTTAACATGGCAAAAAATAATCCTAACCTTAATGAAAATATGAAGATAGTAAGCCTTTTATTAAATTATTCTAACTGTAATTTTAAAGGACTTACTATAGCAAATGGAGTAAACTACTGCAATAACGCTGCAAACTGCTTTAATCAAAATAAAAGTAACAATGCATTTTTACTTGAAATAGGTTCAGAGCAAAACACTATGGATGAATCCTTAGCTTCCACTCCTTATATTGCTAAAATTATTGCTGAGTATTTAAATTCTGAAAGGTTTATAGCAACAGTTGCACCTTACGCACAAGATACTTACAAAAAGGACAAGATATATCCATCAGTTACCCTTGCTCAAGCAATGCAAGAAAGTGAAGAAGGCATATCAACTTTAAGCACTAAAGCCAATAATTTATTTGGAATAAAAGCCTTTGATTGGCCTTACCAAACAGTTATCATGCCAACTTCAGAACATTACAACGGTAAGGATATCACTATAATGTCAAAATTTAGAGCCTATGATAGTTGGAAAGAAAGCGTTGACGACCACGGTAACTTTCTAGTTGATAATAGTGTTTACAAAAATCATGGCGTATTTTCATCGACTAGCTATGAAGCCCAAGCAAAAGCTCTTCAATCGGCTGGATATGCTACAGATCCTAATTATGCTAGCGAGCTTATAGATCTAGTAAAAGAATATAACTTAAATAAATATGATAATATAAAATAATAAAAAAAGAGGACTGCCACACTAGTGATATGCTCCCTTCTAGGTAGACAAGTGAAATAATAAAACTTGTTTATTTAGGAGGGGGCATTTTCTATGTCATTTAAACATAAGTTTTCTTATAAAGAAAAAGTAATGATTGTAACTGAATATCT
>JAQUXS010000038.1 GCA_028692255.1 Clostridium sp. | reverse complement strand
AATGATATATGCTGGTATTTTTAATGTGTCAATAATAATTTATGAAATACTTGAACCTACATATTTAATGGGAACAACTCAGTTTAATTCTTTGCTTCAATTTATTCAAAGATTATTTGTAATAGATGCAGTAATAAGTATTTTATATTTGCTTACTAATTGGGGAAATAAGCTTGTTAATTCGGTTTTAGCAAAAGAAAAAAAATCTAAAGAGCTTTTAGAAAAATTAAAGATTACTATGGATAAAATAAATAAGAGTACAGAGGTATTAAGCGGTGGAATATCAAGCTGTAATGAAAATATTGGGACAACCCTAGAATCAAGCAAAAATATTTCCGCGGCTGTTCGTGAAATAGCAAAAGGAGCTGCAGCCGAGGCCACTAATTCAAACAATATAAATACTTCAGCTCAAAATGCAGTTAGTGCAGCTCAAAAAACTAGTGAAGTATCTGAAAAAATTGTTGGACATGTTAGTAGAGTAAGTGACGGAGTGAAAAATGGACTTGAAGAAATGATCAATATGACAAAACAAATGGATTTAATTAAAAATGCAGTGGGATCTGCCTATACAACAGTAGAAGAGCTGCAGAAAAGTATCGAGCAAATTAATACATCACTTGGATCTATTGTAGAAATATCTGAACAGACCAATTTACTTTCCCTAAATGCATCTATAGAAGCAGCTAGAGCAGGTGAAGCGGGCAAAGGTTTTGCAGTTGTAGCCTCAGAGGTTCAAAAATTGGCAGAACAAAGTGGAGCAATTGTAAAAGATATATCTTCAGTAATTTCTGTAATAAATGAGAAATCAAATAAAACTTTTCAAGTGGTAAGAGAAGGCAATATTGCTGTGGAAAGCGGCAACGAGATAGTTAAAAAGGTAAGTGGAAGGTTTGACAATTTTGATGAATCTTTTAATTTAATGAATAAAAGTATTGTTAAAGAACAGAGCCTTGTAAATGAAATACACAGTGCATTTTTAAGTATAGAGAAACAAATCAGTGAAGTGGCTAGTATTTCAGAAGAAAACTCAGCAGCAACGGAAGAAATATTTGCAGAGGTTGAAGAACAAAATAGTAAAATTAGTAATATTAAAAATTCAATAGAAGAATTGGACAAACTTTCATCAGAATTAAAGGCAATAAATCAGTAAACTTTAAGGGGCGATAGACAATGCAAAATGAAAATATTTGCATAATAGGAGCCGGGACATGAAAATGACCATCCTGATTTAATGGATACATTTGAAGAATTCTGTAGAAAAAATGAAATGCCATTAGTATTAAAAGTATGGATTAATCCATATACATCTTTTGGATATGGTTTTTTAAATGTTGTGCCTGCAGCTTATGTATTACAATATCTAGATATACCAACAATGAAAGACTTTTTAAATAGGAATTTCATTTCTTGGGAAAAAGGTGCAGAGAGTATATGGCGTAATTAGCAACAAAATTAAATACAAAGCCTAGACTTTGCACTCATATAGATAAAATTATAAGAAGAGACAATAAAGTTTATGTTTATACTCAATTTGGTAAAGAGGAATACAATAAAATAATATTTACTTCTCCACTTGAGGATTTACACAATTATGTGGACACAACTGAAGATGAAAATGAATTATTGTCTAAGATAACGCATATGGATTATAAAGTTTTTGAGTGCGTTGTTGAAAATAATCCACATGCCAGTGCATATGCTCCGGGGAATATGGTTCAATCCAGATATGGACACGTAATGTTCTATTATAATAGATTTGATGATGATGATAACATTATTACTTTTTACTGCTTTGGAGATAAAGGGGAAAGAGTTACCACTGCAGATTGCAAGAAATATTTAGAAGAGGATTTAAAAGCTTGGGGAATAAACTTAAAAGAAGTGTTTACACAAAAAGATTGGCGATATTTCCCCCATGTTAATTGTGATGAAATGAAACATGGATGGTATAAGAAAATTGAAAAACTTCAAGGAAATAAAAACACATGCTTTGCTGGAGAAGTAATGAGTTTTTCTGATATAGAGGAATGTGTAGCTTATTCCAAATTTTTAATTAATAGATTTTTCTAATATTTTTGTTAATAAAAAATTATTATGATATAATAATCTCCATGGGCCCTTATGTCCTTTATAAAGTAAAGAAAATGTTAGTGAGGTAATTATATATGAGCAGAATGTTTGGTACAGATGGAGTTAGAGGAATAGCAAATAGTGAACTTACACCACAGATAGCTTACAATTTAGGAAGAGCTGGTGCGTATGTATTATCAAAAGGCTCACATAAACCTAAAATACTTGTTGGAACAGATACTAGAATATCAAAGGATATGCTAGAAAATGCACTTGTATCAGGAATACTTTCAGTTGGAGCAGAAGCTGCTTGTGTAGGAGTAATTCCAACTCCAGCAATAGCTTATCTTACAAGAAAATATAAACTTGATGCAGGAGTAGTAATATCCGCATCACACAATCCAGTGGAATACAATGGAATAAAATTTTTTAACTCACAAGGTTATAAGCTTTCAGATGAATTAGAAGATAAAATTCAAGGTGTAATAGAAGGTGGCTTTGAGGAAGTTCAATCACCTACAGGAAACAATGTAGGTAGAAAAGTGGTAGAAGATTCAGCTTTAATGGACTACATTGAATTTGCAAAATCAACTTTAAGTGATGATTTAGCTGGACTTAAAGTAGCACTAGACTGTGCCAATGGCGCAAGTTATAAAACAGCAGTTAAATCTTTTAGAGATCTTGGAGCTGAAGTAGTTGTAATAAACAATGATCCAGATGGAATAAACATAAATTACAATTGCGGTTCAACACATCCTGAAGAACTTATGGAATACGTTGTAAAGAAAAATTGTGATTTAGGTCTTGCTTTTGATGGTGATGCAGACAGATGCCTTGCTGTAGATGAAAAGGGAAATCTAATTGATGGTGATTTCATAATGGCAATATGCGGAAAGGCTCTAAAGGACAGTGGAAAGCTTAATGAAAATGTTGTAGTAACTACAGTAATGAGTAATATGGGACTTTTTATTGCTCTTGACAAGGAAAACATAAATACAGTTAAAACAAAGGTTGGAGACAGATATGTGCTTGAAGAAATGCTAAAACAAGGATATAAACTTGGTGGTGAGCAATCAGGACATATAATATTTCTTGACTACAACACTACTGGAGATGGACTTGTAACAGGACTTCAGATTTCTTCAATTGTAAAGAAAAGTGGTAAAAAGCTTTCAGATCTTGCATCAGCAATGAGAAAATTACCACAGATACTTGCAAATGCTACAGTACCAAATGAAAAGAAGAACATATATAATGAAGATGAAGAAATAAAAACTGAAATTAAAAAAATAGAAGATAAACTTGATTCATGTGGAAGAGTTCTAATAAGACCATCCGGGACAGAACCTCTTGTAAGAGTAATGCTTGAGGGAGAAAATCAAGAAGAACTTAATGTAATGGCAAATTCTCTAGCACAGCTAATTGAGAAAAAGGCAAATCAATAATTACATATACAAAAAAGCAGTTTTGAAATTACAATGATTTCAAAACTGCTTTTTGTTACTTTTTAGTCTTTTAGGGGAAAGTGTATCTGCACTAGGTATGATAACCAAAAGCAATAAAAATATACGCTTATTTTATTTTACTTGCGTCATTTTCAAATATAAATTTGTGCAAATCAGCAACATTTCCTGGCTTGTTCCATCCTAAGAAATAAGTTCCATTTATATATGTTGAGTAGTTATATCCAGGTTTATCTTCAGGAAGCCTAAATTGTTCAATTGTATGAATTCTATTCATTGCAATATAAGATGTAGTTGAAAGAATGTCAGTTTTTGACATTGAGGTTTCAACATCTGGAAGTATTGTATTAAGTGCATTATATGCAGCTGTAGGATTCATTGATGTAAGCTTTTGGAAAACTTGAGTTAAAACAGTACGCTGTCTTTCAGTTCTCTGGAAATCTTCATCGCCAACATATCTTATTCTGCAGTAGCCTAAGGCTTGGATTCCAGTTAAATGTTGAAGACCGCCATGGGTTAGGTAATTAGGTGTTACATTTTCTAGCTTTGAAACTTCTTTTATATAACCATTGGCAACAGTAACTTCACTGTCTGAAACGTTAATGTCTACGCCGCCTACAGCATCTACAATTTTATCAAAATCACCAAAGTCAACTTTAATATAGTCTTTTATGTTCATATCAAAATTACTGTTAATGGCTTTAATTGCATATTGGCCTCCGCCTTGCTTATATATAACATTTAATCTATCTTTATCAGTTCCAGCTGTAGCACCTTCGCCTCTTATGTTACTTAACAACATATCTCTCATAAGGGAAGTCATTTTAATTTTTTTATGAACTTTGTCTAGTGTCAATATCATTGTAGAGTCAGTAAGTCCAGGATCAGTTTGTGGATCACGAGTATCCACACCAAGTAATAAAATGTTAACATAATTTTTATCTATGTATGAACTATCAAAATTGGATTTAGATATTCCTAAATCGCTTGGATTCTTTGAAATATTTTTATTATTTATCTTTGATAATTTACTATTTACAACGTAAAACGCACCTCCGCCTATTATTGCGATAACAACTAGCAATACTATGGGGATGACAAATCTTTTTTTCATAAAAAATTCCTCCAAAATAAATTTTTAATTATACTTATCTAATAATACATTCTAAGTACAAAACAGTCAATAATATGTTAACATTGGATTGTACAAGTTGACTATTTATGTAATTACAAATATAATGTAGTATATATAAATTTAAGGAGGTGAAAACTTAGAATTAATAAAGCGCCAGGAGTTAAGTGAAAAGGGAAACTCGGCTAATGCTGAGTAAGTTCCACTAGCCAAATCAAAGATAAAGGGCAAAGGAAACTCGGCTGACACTGAGTAAGTTCCACTAACCAAATCGAAGATAAAGGGCAAAGGAAACTCGGCTAAACACCGAGTAAGTTCAACTGACCAAATCATAGATTTGGAGTTTCACTTAACTTGACGAGGATGGGGAGAATCGACTCTTCGGCGGGTGCCCCACGGTATCACACTACCGTAAACGGCTGATAAAACCAAGAAGTGATTTTTGGCACAAGATCAGTCTGGTGTTAAAACCTAATATAGAAAAGCATTAGTAGTGTTCAAAAAATTTATAAATGCTACGTTTTTTTGTGGTGCGAAAATGAAAGGGAGATATTAATATGTGTGGAATAGTTGGTTATTCTGGAAACAGAAAGGCTACTGACCTTTTAGTTAGTGGACTCGAAAAATTGGAATATAGAGGTTATGATTCTGCTGGAGTTGCAGTAATAGATGAAAATAATAAATTAAATGTAAAAAAAGTTAAAGGCAGACTTGTAAATCTTGAAAATGAACTTAAAAATTCAAGTATGAGTGGAAACATTGGAATAGGTCATACAAGATGGGCAACTCATGGAGAACCATCCGTTTTAAATGCACATCCTCATACTAATGAAGCAGGAACAATTGCTGTTGTGCATAATGGCATAATAGAAAATTATATAGAATTAAGAGAATGGCTTATAGAAAAAGGATATAAATTTGTTTCTGAAACAGATACAGAAGTTATACCACATCTTGTTGATTATTATTACAAGGGTGATTTATTAGATGCTTCAATTAAAGCAGTAAAGAGACTTAAAGGAAGCTATGCACTTGGAATAATTTGTTCAGACGAACCAGACAAACTTATAGCTGTTAGAAAAGACAGCCCTCTTATAGTTGGACTTGGAAAAGATGAAAACTTTATAGCTTCAGATATACCTGCTGTTTTAAATGAAACAAGAGATGTATATTTCCTTGAAGATAATGAATTTGTTATTCTTACAGATAAAAATGTAAAAATAGTAGATGAAGACAAAAATGAAATAAAAAGAGAAGTTTATCATGTAACTTGGAATGCAGATGCAGCTGAAAAAGGTGGCTATGATCACTTTATGTTAAAGGAAATTCATGAGCAGCCAAAGGTTACAAAGGACACAATGACATCAAGAATAATTCCAGGTGAACCTATAAAACTTGATAAAATAAAACTTACAAAAGAACAGATTGAAAATTTTAATAAAATATATATAGTTGCCTGTGGTACAGCTTATCATGCAGGTGTAGTTGGAAAATATGTAATAGAAAAACTTGCAAGAATATCTGTTGAAACTGATATAGCTTCAGAATTCAGATACAGAAATCCCCTTGTGGATGAAAAGACACTTATGATTGTAGTAAGTCAATCAGGTGAAACTGCTGATACACTTGCAGCAATGAGACTTGCAAAGAAGAAGGGCGCAAGGGTAATCGCAGTAACAAACGTAGTTGGAAGTACAGTTTCAAGAGAAGCAGACGATGTCCTTTACACTTGGGCAGGTCCTGAAATTGCGGTTGCTTCAACAAAGGCATATACAACTCAGCTTGTAGCAATGTATATAATAGCTCTTTACTTTGCAAAGAATAAGGGAACTTTAAGTGACAGTGAAATTGAACAGATAAAGAAAGATATGCTTGGACTACCTGAAAAAGAAGAAGAAGTTCTTTCTCATACAGATGTTATAAAAGAGTTTGCAAAGGAAAACTTCGGTGAAACTGATATGTTCTACCTTGGAAGAGGACTTGACTATGCAGTTGCCATGGAGGGTTCATTAAAACTTAAAGAAATATCCTATATTCACTCAGAAGCTTATGCTGGCGGTGAACTTAAACATGGCCCAATAGCTCTTATTGAATATGGTACAGTTGTAATAGCAGTTGCAACGCAGCAGGATCTTTTCGAGAAAATGGTAAGTAATATAAAGGAAGTAAAAACTAGAGGCGCTAAAGTTCTTGCAGTTGCACTTAAGGGCAATGAAAATGTAGAGAAGACTTGTGATGGAGCAATCTATCTTCCAGAAGTAAATCCACTTTTAGCTCCAATACTTGCAATCATCCCACTTCAACTTTTGTCATATTATATTTCTATAGACAAAGGCTGCGATGTTGATAAGTCAAGGAATTTGGCAAAATCTGTAACTGTGGAATAAAAATTTTTGTAGATTTATAACAAAGTTGTATTAACTATAGTAAAGCCACACATTCTCAAATTTAGTGAAAATGTGTGGTTTTTATTTATTATGTTTTTAATTATATTATAGGTATTATTCTAATATTTGTAAGCAAGTGATACTATTATATTATAAAGTTAATTTGGATTTGTAAACTATTGTGTAGTAGTAGATAAATTGTAATTTGTTATGTGGTTTATTATAGTTAGTCATAAAAAAACATGATGAGTGGAGGAAAAGAAATATAGGAATAAGAATAGCAAATATTAATGATTTTGAAACAGTGTGCAAACTATTCTACCAAATTTTTAGGTTGCATCTATATAGAAGGATAGATATACACAAGGATGGAGTAGTGATTACAGAAAACAAATATGAGAAAATGATAATGTGATATTGTTATGGATAGAGGATGATAAAGTGGTTGGATTATGTCATATGAATAAAAATGAATTTATAGGAATACCTACTTTCAAAGATGGCGTACAAGCATTTATTGAAGATTTTATTGTAGATTCTGAGTATAGGTCTAAGGGGATTGGAAGAAAACTTTTTGGATCCGCTAAGCAACAAGCGAAAGAGTGGAACTCAATTTCTTTAGAACTAAATGTATGGGAAGTAAATAAAGAAGCAGAATGTTTTTGCAATAAAGTGGGATTAAAGGTAAAAAGTAGATGGATGGAATGTAAACTAGATTAACATACAAATTCCAATTTATCATTAAGGTAATTCGTAATATCTTAAAATGCGACGTAACTAGTGAAAGTGAAAATACGAACAATATACTTTGAAAATTGAATAATGCGGTAAAAACCAAGCCACTTTATGGATAATATTTCTATAAAGTGGCTTTTAATTTTTTATTTAAATTGCAAATATAATGCATTTTAATAAGTATACCTTTATAAATTTAATGTACATAGGTATTAAGTAAAAACAATGCCAAGAATAAAGGCTATATGTAGTCAAAGAATTATATGAACTTAAACCAAATATGATTGAGAACTGTTCTAATAGGGTCAAATACCAGCGAACGTATCACCAGGACCAAAGTAGTAATTATCTAATATTAAAAATACTTCAAATTAGCATTAATAAACTACTTTATCCTTATACTCCCATTAGCATATTTTTTACGCTAATGGGTAGATGAATAAATGTTTTATTATATATTTAACGTATGTTGATAGGTTGGTAAAAGGATATCATCAATCATATGAATTATCGTTTTTTTATTTAATTTACCAATCAAAATAGCATTTACAATCAAATTAGTGGGTAAAGTTTTTGTCATGTTTGTAAGTTTTTCTTTATTTATTTCTTTTCGTTCATGGGCATAAGTGAATAGCTGCTCCATCATTGAATTGAGAGCATTTTCGGCATTAATTGTGTTTAATATATCAATAAATGAAACTTTATGTAGTTGATCACGTAAAATTCCTTGAAGCGTATCCTCTCCTAATAAATCAATCATACCTACTAAAGGTAAGAAAAGTTCAAATAAATCTTTTCTTAAATTGCCAGTGTTAGGAGCAGTAATTTTAAAATTAGGCAAATACTGTCGTGCAGCAGCTATTATTATTTCAGCTTTTCCATTCCAGCGGCGATAAAGAACTGTTTTTGTTGTACTAGCATTCTCTGCAATACTATCCATTGTAAGCTTTTCATAACCGTTTTTTTTCAATAGTTTCCAAGTACTATTAAGAATTGCTTCTTCTAACTCTTTTCCTCTACGTCTACTTTTTTTCATGAAAGTTCACCTTCAATCAAATTTATCTATTGACAATTATACCATATAAGAATAAGATAAACGATATAGTAATAAGATACTGCAGTATCTTATATAAGGAGGACATACTATGAAAAAAGAAGTGAAAACAAGTAGATCAACAATTGTAATTGCACTAATATTAGTTTTAGCTGCCATTGCACCAATGTTAGACACAACAATGACAAATGTTGCAGTAAATACAATTATGAAAGATTTTGGTGTGAGTGTTGAAAGTATTCAATGGATAAGTACAGCATATGTATTAGCATTAGGGATTATTATTCCTATCGTTGGATGGGCTATTGAATGGTTTGATGGAAAAAAGCTTTATCTTTTAGGGTTACTAATATTCTTGATTGGATCGATTATTGCATCAATATCTTCAGTTATCAGTATATTGATTGTTGGACGAGTAATTCAAGGTGTCGGAAGTGGAATTATCATAGCTTCGCTTACAACTTTAATTGTTCGTTCAGCTAGTAGTGAAAAATTAGGTAGCATAATGTCCATTGTTGGCATTCCAGCTGTTTTGGCACCAATTCTTGGACCGACTTTTGGTGGCTTTATAATAAACTCTTTGGATTGGCACTGGATTTTTTACATTAATATTCCAATCGTTATCTTTTCAGCATTATTAATTATTTTTGCCTTACCAAAGTTTGAACCAAGTAAGAATGGCAAGAAATTAGATATCCCAAGTATTGTATTTTTGGGTGGAACATTTACTAGTTTTATTTTAGGAATTTCAAAAGTAAATGAATTAGTAGCCGGAACCTCAAATAAAGCTATTTTACCATTAGTAATCAGTGTTGTATTAATGGGTGTTTATATAGTTTATGCTATTTTAAAACCAAATCGTGTGTTGGTAAGTTTAAAACTTTTCACTGTTAAAAATTTCTCTGCATCAACAATTTTATTACTAATGTCAGGTTTGACAGTTAATGGTGCAATGTTCTTGTTACCACTTTATTTGCAAAATATTCGCGGGCTTAGTGTCATCTGGTCAGGAATTTACTTAATTAGTCAAGGTGTTGGTTTACTATTTTCTAGAAGTTTAATTGGGAGGTTGACCGATAAATTAGGAGCTCGGAATGTTGTTATAGTTTCAGCCTTTATTGGAATTGTTGGAACATTACCATTTGCATTGTTTACGGCATCAACAAAAAATATTTGGATTATCATCGTTCTATTTATTCGTGGGATTGCTGAAGGTGGTTTAACAATTCCTGTTATGTCGGATTCTTACAAAAATATTTCAAAAGAATTAATTTCTGAAGCAACTACTGCAACTCGTATGATGCAAAATATCGGAGGAGCAATTGGAACCACTATTTTAGCTACTGTTATTCAACATACAATTGGGGCTCAAGCACCAACACAAAAATTACTCTTAACTTCCTATCATAATGCCTTTGTAGTTACTGTTATTAGTTTAGTTCTTGTTTTGATTCCAGCACTCTTCCTAACTAGTAATGCTAAGAAAAAGGTTGCCAAATAATATTGTACACAAATGCCAATTTAACTCACAATAGATATTTATTCAATATGTGGCTCATTTTCACACGTATCTCAACTGTATCCGAATGTAGCCATAAAAATAATAGCAAGTGATATAAAAAGCACAGTTGCATACCCACACTATTACTACCACAACGTAAAACTGTGGAAGATACACAATAAGCATGGATAATATAATTAGGCATCATCAAAAAAATAATATAAGGAGATGTGGATATATGTCTAAAGTACTTTTTTTAAATATACCCTATAACGGTCATGTTAATCCAACACTAGGTTTGGTAGATGAATTGGTAAAACAGGGAGAACAAGTGACTTATTTTTGTTCAGAAGAATATAGTGAAAGAATTGAAAAAGTGGGTGCTACATTTAAAAGCTACGGTAAAGATATGACTATTTTAAAAAATGGTTATAATATTTCTATGGATGGAAATATTGAAGATAACTTCATAAATCATATTCAGCATAAGCTTGATCTAAATATAGAAATTCTTCCAATTATCATGGAACAGATTAAAGGCATAAATTTTGATTATATTGTTCATAGTGCTATCTTTCCATTAGGATATATTATTTCTCAAATATTAAAAATTCCTTCAATTTCTTCTTTTGAAATATTTGCTACGGCAAAGGAACTTCTGACTGGAATTATAAGTGAAAAACGATTAAAAGATTATACATTCACGGATAACTACATTAAGTTAACAAATAAGTTAGACAAGTTTTATAATGTAAAAATGCCTACTAATATACTTGATTTATTATCTATAAAAAGTGATTTGAATATTGCGTATACATCTAAATATTTCGTTTCACACCCTGAATATTATGATGATAGTTTTATATTTATAGGTCCACCTATATATGATAGGAAGGAAGCTATAGATTTTCCATTTGAAAAATTAAAAGATAAAAAAGTTGTATATATTTCATTAGGTACAGTATTTAATAATACAAATAATAAACTTTATGATATATTTTTTAAAACCTTTGCTGATTCTGATGCTGTTGTAGTTATGACTGCATATAATATAGATATTTCTAAATTTCATATACCTGGAAATTTCATAGTGAAAAATTATGTTCCTCAATTAGAAATTTTAAAGTATACAGATGTTGCTATAACCCATGCTGGAATGAATAGTATAAGTGATTTGTTATATAATAATGTACCATTTGTTGCGATTCCAATTAACTCAGATCAACCATATAACGCAGCAAGAGTATCAGAGCTTGGAGCTGCAATTTCTATTGATAAGGACAAAATAACATGTGAAATATTAAGAAATGCTATTGAAAAAGTTCAAGAAGATCCAAGCTACCTTAAAAACATGAAAAAAATAAGTAAATCTTTTAAAGAAGCTGGTGGATATAAACAAGCAATTGAAAAAATTTTTAAATTAAAGAAAGAAAAAGGAATAGTTGATTAAATCTATTTGCACTAAAAAAGCAAGTTCAAAATATGAATATAGAAACAAGATACACAACGAAACATACTAATCATCATGTATAACAAAAAACAGAAAAGCCGTATTGTTTTTTAATACGACTTTTTCATATAAAACGTCACAACTATATAAAAATTAAACATTTATTTAAACACCGCATTATTCAGAAATAAATTTTGTGGTGTTTTTAGTTTGCAATTCTATTACAATTTTGTGTGATTTCCTTAAAGTTTGATTAAACTTTATTACAAAAACTTAATGTGTTAAATTTTATGATTTTAAGCCATTTGTACAGGCTATTTTGCTCAAATTTTATTCCAAACCAACAATTTTTGTAGCTTTGAAACAAAGCCTGATACTTTGAAATAAAGTTGTATTAACTATAGTAAAGCCACACATTCTCAAATTTAGTGGGAGTGTGTGGCTTTTTATTTATTTTGTTGTACACAATGGTTTGCTGACATATCTATATTAGACAGAAGAAAAGTGTTTTAAATACCAATTTATCACGTCGTTTGTATCTAAATAATGATATCTCTTCTTATAGAATATTATTCTAATATTTGTAAGTAAGTGATACTATTATGTTGTAAGCTTAATTCGGGTTTGTAAATTATTATAAAGTTACTTTAATTAATATAAAACCTAAACATATTGGTGAAGTTTTATATATTTAAAATGGAGGTTATAATGGATAATTTGTGGGAACGCTCTATACCTTTTTATAATATGGGCATTAAGGAAATAACCGCTATATTGAAAGAATATGATAAGGATATTGAAATATTGAATTATTTTCCTATAAATGTTGGTTGTAGAAACAGTAATTATAAAGTGCATACGAATAAAGGATATTTTTTGTTAAGAATATGCCTACTAAATGATATTAGTTATAAAAAAGAGAGAACTATTAGTGAATCATTTTATGGGAACTTAAATATCCCTAAATTGCTTTTTGTATCTGAGGATAATATTACACAAAGAATATGTTTAATATACGAATATATACATGGCGAGTCTATGCAAGAAATATTGATACAAAGAGGTAAGTTAGAAGATAGCATTATTATTCAAGTTGCCGAAAGTGCTTCATATATACATAACTATGATATTACAAATAAAGGTGTATTTGATAATAATTATCCACCGTTTGTAACATGGTATGATTTGTTTCTTGAAAAAGAAATTGTTACAGAGCGTATTGGAAAAGGGATTAAGGAAAGAGTTAAGAGACTTATAGCAGATAAAAAAAGAGATTTGTATGAAATTGATAAGTATATAAGTTTTACTCACTCAGATTTTCGTGCTGCGAATATGTTAATTGATAAAAATAATAGTGTTTGGATTGTTGATTGGGAATTTTCGGGCTTTGGTCACAGCTTAGGAGATATAGGGCAGTTTTTTCGATATGAAAATAACTTTAATCAAAAGCAAATTATAATATTTCAGGAGGTATATAATAATTCTTCTAAAAGAAGTTTGCCATCTGATTGGTATGAATTGAGCAAACTTCGAGATTTAGTAAATCCACTACAAATGCTTGGTGCAAAAGAAAATCTCCCACAAAAATATACTGACTTAAAAGATATTGTTTTAAATACATTAGTTTTTTTTGGTTACTAATATTTGGCTGAAAAATTATTTTATTTATAAAAATCTTCTTAATATGACAATATGCTGTCATATTAAGTATGATATCTTTTACTTATAAATTAAATAGAAAGTAGGAAGATTATGAAATTTGAATGGAAAAAGCAAGAAAAAATTTATATTTACCTAAAGGAGAACCAGCTTTAATAACAGTACCACAACAAAAATTTTTTATGATAAGCGGAAAAGGAAATCCAAATGATGAGGAGTTCTCTGAAAAATAGGTGTATTATACTCTTTAGCATATGCTGTTAGAATGATGCCAAAACAAGGCTACACACCAGATGGTTATTTTGAATATACTGTATATCCACTTGAGGGAATATGGGATCTAACGGAAGAAGGAAAACAATCTAATACATTAAATAAGGATGAATTATTGTATACTATAATGATTAGACAGCCTCATTTTGTGACACAAGAAGTAGTTAATAAAGCCTTTGAAAACGTTAGGAAAAAAAGCCACATCGTTTATTAGATGATGTGGTTTTTAATACTATAGAAGATGGCCTATGTGTTCAAATGCTGCATATTGGTTCATATGATGATGAACCTGAAAGTTTTGAACAAATGAAAAAATTTATAAAAGAAAATAATCTTGAAAGAACAACTCAAAAACATAGGGAAATTTATATTTCAGATGCAAGAAAAACTGAAAAATCTAAATTAAAAACAGTTTTAAGATATATGGTTCGCTACAGATAATAAGTATAAAATTTAGTTATGGTGGTTCTAAATATTCTTATAAAAATTTAAAAGGGTGATTAAGATGAAAGTATTGGTTAGTGCCTGTATTACAGGATGTAACTGTAAATATAATGGAGGAAACAATTTAAATCACAAAGTTGTAGAATTTCTAAAGGATAAAGAAATAATTGAAATTTGTCCTGAAATGTTGGCAGAAATGAGTATTCCAAGGGCTTCTGCTGAAATAGTAGATGGATGTGTTACTGAATGTAATGGTAGAAATGTTCATGAAGCATATGAAAAAGGTGTTGAATTAGCATTGGACAAGATAAAATATGAAAATATTGATTTAGCAATTTTGCAGTCAAGAAGCCCTACTTGCGGCGTTAATAAAATATATGATGGGAAATTTAATGGAAGATTAATTAAAGGCAGTGGACTATTTGCTACAGCATTAATTGGGAGAGGTTATAAAGTAATGGATTCAGAAGATATTAGATAAAATCCAATTTGCAGGAATGATACTTTAGAAAAATATTATTCTAATATTTATAAATAAGTGATACCATTATATTATAAGGTTAATTTAGATTTGTAAAAAATGTTGTGAAAGGAGAAAATAATAAGGTGAGAGGTATTATTGTGATTTTAGGACTAATAATTGGTATTATCCTAGTTATTATAGGTAAAAAAGCATCAGTTAACAAGTATGTAAAGATTATAGGAATATTAATTATTATAGTTTGTTTATGTATAGTTATTCCTGATTTTATAAAGGGTTTTAAAGATGGATTCAATGGTGTAAAATAAGTCATTTTATTTAGAGAACTAAAAATAAAAATTTAACAATGGATCTGCCGTAATATTCAAATGAATATATAAATGGGAGGATTTTTATGATTATTCAATCAAATTTAAATTCATTAATTGATAGTAATGCAAATCAGTTTAGTGAAGAGGATATTCAGTTAAATACAGTTACAGGAACTATTTATGGAACGCTTACTTCACCAAAGAATAATACTGAAGTACCAGTTGTTTTAATTATTGCAGGCTCAGGTCCAACTGATAGAAACTGTAATAGTCCTATTGAACATATAAAAAGTGATTCTTATAAAATGATTGCATATGAACTTGCGCAAAAGGGAATAGCTTCTGTAAGATATGATAAAAGGGGTATAGGTGAAAGCGCTAAAGCTATGAAAAGCGAGGAAGATTTAGTTTTTGATGACTATATTAATGATGCCGTAAATTGGGTACAAATGTTATATAAAGATAAACGTTTTTCAAAGGTTGCTATTTTAGGTCATAGTGAGGGAGCTTTAATTGGTATGGTCGCATCAGAAAAAATAAAGGTAGATGCATTTATTTCAGTTGCAGGATCTGGATATTCTATGTATGATACGTTAAAGAGACAGTTAAAAACGCAACCTAAAAATGTATATGATGAATGTATTCGTATTATGGATGAACTAAAAAAAGGAAACAGAGTTACTGATGTAAATGAAGATTATTATTCATTATTCAGACCTAGTATTCAGCCTTATCTTATTTCAGAATTTAAATATGAGCCTACTGAAGAAATCAAGAAGCTTAACATTCCAGTACTTATTATTATTCAAGGTACAACGGATTTACAAGTTACTGTGGATGATGCTAAGAAGTTAAAGGATTCTAGTCATCATGCTGTGTTAAAGATAATAGATGGAATGAATCATATTCTAAAGGATGCACCTATTGATCGAGAAAAAAATTTAGAGACATATAACAACCCTAAATTGCCTTTGTCCGCTAAATTTAAGAAAACATTAATTAACTTTATTAAAAGCATATTTAAACTATAGAAAACAAATGAACTATTTATGCTCTATTTAGCAGACATAAAATTGTCTGCTATTATTTTACAAGTAGATGCAATGTATATTTTACATTAAGGAATATATATAGTATACTATGTAATGTAAGGAGGCAGTATATGAAAAATAAACGCATGAAAATTGCTCGTATTGAATGTGATATGAAACAAGAGGATTTAGCAAAAGCTGTGGATGTTACACGCCAAACGATTGGATTGATTGAATCAGGAAAGTATAACCCTTCACTAAATCTTTGTATTTCAATATGCGAAGCACTTGGTAAAACATTAGATCAATTATTTTGGGAGGGAAAACATGAAAAATAAATTAATAAAAGATGAGCGAGCTGTGGCTCAAAAACGTAAAATTGGCAGTGAAACATGCAATCTGTTGCTGGTTGTATTAGGTGTATCCTTATTTATTAAGGTATATGTTTTCAATGAATCTTTCTTACAATATGCTACAGAACTTTTATGCTTATTTGGAGCTTCCATATATATTGTAATTAGGAACATCATATCAGGTAATGATTTATTTGAAACAAAAGGTAATGGTGAAAAATCAGTTGTATTAATGAGTCTTGTGGTTGGATTTGCCGTATGTGTAATTGGAGGAAGCGCAAATTATGCAAGATATGGACAAAAGTATACACATGGTATATTTTTTCTTGCAACTTTGATAATTTTATTTGCTTGTGGAACAGTTTTAACATTATTAATATACTTGCCTATATATAAGCTAAATAAAGAGAGGCAGAAAAAGATTGCAGAAGAATTAGATGAAGAAGAAAAGGATATAAAATAATATAATTATAGGGAGTCGATGTTTTAATGAAGCCATACATTTCTCAACCTAAAGGTAGTATGAGTTGTGGTGCATATTCAATTGCTTACTATTTATGGGAAAACAAGAAAGCTAAACATATAAACGATAGAATTTTTGTTGATAGTATTTACAATAAAATTCAATTTGGTCCAAATAACATGGGTATACATGAGGCTTGTTCTAATCCAGAAAAAATGTCCATGGAATTAAGCGATACCTGGCATTCAAATGCCCATATATGCATATTACCTAATAGTCCATTTATACAACTTGCCAATGGGTTTAACATATCTTTTGTAAATATAAATGTTATTGATAAAGTTAAATCAGGTGCTAATAAATATGCAATTATTTTATGCAGTTCACAAAAATCTGCTAGAGCATTACATTATATACTTATCAAATATGAAGATAATACATTAAAAATGTTAAATTCATCAGCTATCTATGGTAATGGTATTGATAATGTGATTTGGGAGAATTTTATTATAGAATCTAACGGTAAGCTTAAATTAGAGAGGGATATTCCATATATATATACAGGGGCAGGAATTCTTATAAAATAATTTTATGAAAAATAACATTAATTGTAATTTGTGATGAGATTTGTTAATGGTTAATTACGAAAATCATAAATGAGTGGAGGAAAAGGAACGTGGGAATAAGAATAGCCAATATTAATGATTTTGAAACAGTTTATAGATTATTTAGTCAAATATTTAAGTTACATCTAGAAAGAAGACCAGATATATATACAGACGGAGTAGTAATTACAGACAAGCAATATGAGAAAATGATAGAAAATCCCAATGATATTATATTATTATGGATGGATGATGATAAAGTGGCGGGATTATGCCATATGATAAAAAAGGAATTCATAGGAATCCAAATGCTTAAAGATGGTGTACAGGCATACATTGAAGATTTTGTTGTGGACTCTGAACATAGATTTAAGGGAATTGGAAGAAAGCTTTTTGGAGCAGCTAAGCAACAAACGAAGGAGTGGAATGCAACTTCTTTAGAGTTAAATGTATGGGAAGTAAATAAAGAGGCAGAATGTTTTTATAACAAAATGGGATTAAAGGTAAAAAGTAGACGGATGGAATGTAAAATACATTAACAAATGTAAATTTTGTGGAGATGATGATACCTAAAAGGTTTATAATAAATTTAATCATAAATTATTTGATTAAAATAATTTAAAACGCCGTAATATTCAAATGAATTTTACGGCACTTTTAGTTTGCAATTCAAATATAATGTTGTGTAAATTTCTTAAAGTTTGATCAAATTTAGTTATAAAAGCAGAATTGTTATATTTTTGAATAGGATTATTAAATCGTTTACTTGAGAAAAAATATATAATGTTAATTGAAACAAAAATAATTATACTAGGGGGAGACAATTGATAATGAAAAATAATAATTATTCAGAGTTAGTGAACATATTAAAAAATAATTCTAAAATACAAAAATCTAATGGAGTAGATATAGTTATTAAAGAGATACCAGATTTAAATGAAGAAGGTGTATTTGATCCTAGGGTATATAAAATATTAACTGAAACTAAAACTGAAAGTAATAAAGAAAAAAATAAATTTGTATTTAATGGTTATCCTGTAGGTGAAATAAGACAAAGCATGGGATGGGACAACATTGATATAACAACTAGACAAATTCATACAGAATTCAAAAGTATTGAAGGAGAAAATGGAAAAATAGCAATTAGAATATATTCACCACTAAATATTGAAAAAGTACCATGCTTAATATTTTTTCATGGAGGTGGATTTATAGGTGGAACGGTTGGTGTAGTTGAAAATCCTTGCAAGGCTATTGCTGATAAGGCAAATGCTGTTGTAATTTCAGTAGATTATAGATTAGCTCCAGAAAATCCATTTCCAAAAGGACTTAATGATTGCTTTGATGTAGTTAAATATGCCTATAATAATTCAGAACAGTTAAAAATAGATAAAGATAAAATTTGTGTTTCTGGAGATAGTGCAGGTGGTAATCTATCAGCAGTATGTTCATTAAGAGATCGAAACGAAAAAACAAACATGATTAAATATCAAGCGTTAATTTATCCTGTTGTTATACTTACTAATAAAAAAGGTAAAGAATATGAATGGGATATTTCACAATATAACATCAAAGACAATAATGAATTAATTACAAGTAAGGTAACTGAATTAAGTGATACATTGATGATAGAAGAGTTATATGCTATGAATGAAAGCTTAGAAAATACTTATATGTCACCATTACTTGAAAATGATTTCTGTAATTTACCAAAGACGTTAGTTATAACAGCAGAATACGATTTTTTAAGGATTCAGGGGGAAGTTTATGTCAAGAAACTAATTAATGCAGGAGTAGATGCAAGAAATATAAGATATAAGGGGATGGATCATGCATTTATTGATAAATGTGGTATATATCCTCAAGCAGAAGATTGCATTGCTGAAATAGCTAAAGATATTAAAAGTTTGTAATGTTGTTAAATATGAAAAAAAATTAGAATTTTAGATAAAGGTTAAGGATTTGCTAAAAAATCCTTAACCTTTAAAAATTTTTCTTATAGGGCTAGATAATTTTATTATAATATTTCTTGAAAATATTATAATAGCTTAAATAGAAAGCAGGATATTTATATTTTTTAGCATAATATTTAAAACGTTTACAAGAAAATCTATGTATAATAGTAGTTGAAAGGAGGACAACTAGTGTGCATATGAAAATGAATAAAACAGAAATAAATTTGAAAGCAAAATCATTAGAATATAAGCCTTTTATTATGCATTCAATATTTGATATTTAAAAATAATGAGAACACCTTTTTTATAATTTCATGGATATTGATTGAAAATACTAACAATCATATGTAAAATGTCAGATAATAAAAGAGAAATTATATCTATAAGGAAATGATGATTATGGAGACAAAAAGTGTTTTTTTAGAAAACAGAGAGCATGGTGATATGTTACTACCTGTAAGTGTCTATGATTCTATAAAAGAAGGTAGATTGCCTTATATTAAAGCGCATTGGCATAAAGAGGCAGAAGTAACTTTAGTTTTAGAAGGAGAAGTGATTTTTAATGTAAATAAAAACACATATCATGCAAAAAAAGGGGATGTAATAATAATATCGCCATATAATATGCACTCAGCTAAAGTTATAAATCCACTTGAAGGTTTTGCACTTACAATTGTGTTTGATTTGTCAATGTTTAAAAGTTCTTCTCAATTTGGAATATCATATAAATACATTGATCCCATTTTAGAAGGGAAAAGAGATATTACATTATTTATACCTAAATCTGAAAATTCAGTTATTTTTAGTGATATTGTAAAAAGAATATCAAATTTATTTGCAGAGAAAGCTTTTGGGTATGAATTAGAGATAAATAGTGAATTGCTTAAATTTATATATCATATGTACAGAAAGTATGAAGATAAATATCAAAACAAAAAAATTAACGATGGAAAAAATGTAAAGGGTATGAAGGATGTTATTGGATACATTAATGAACATTATTATGAAAAAATTATAATTAAACAACTAGCAAGTATTGCAAATTATAGTGAGTCATATTTTATGCATTATTTTAAGGAAATAACAAATTTGTCAGTTATGGATTATATCATAAAAATCAGACTAGTAAAGGCATTGAAGCTATTAAAAGAAACAAAATTATCAATAATCGAAATATCAGGAATGGTTGGTTTTAATAGTGCACCATACTTTACAAAAGTATTTAAAAGACAATTTAAAATTACACCAATAGAGTATAGAAAAGATATTAAAATTTCTAATGAGTAATTAATACTAATTTTGTTGTTTATGAGAAGTAAACCTAAGATGAAAAATGAAAATGTTTACTTAATTTATAAAAAAACATAGGAGGGTAACTATGAGTAATAATGAGAAAAAAAGTGGATCTATAGGTTTTATAATTTTCATCTGTGTAGCGGCAGCATTTGGTGGATTACTTTATGGATATGATTCGGCATTAATATCAGGAGCAATTGGTTCTATTCAAGCTAAGTTTCATTTTGGTAGTGCTATGGAAGGGCTTGTAGTTTCAAGCATATTAATAGGAGGAGCTGTTGGAGTACTAATATCAGGTTCATTAAGTGATAAGATAGGTCGTAAAAAGGTACTAACAATTTCAGCAATATTATTTATTGTTGCTTCAATTTTTCAAGCGACTGCACCTAGTGTTACAATTATAATTTTATCACGCCTAATTGGCGGGTTAGGTATAGGAATGGCATCAGTGTTATCAGTTACTTATATTTCAGAAGTTGCTCCTGCCCATATAAGAGGCAGATTAAGTTCCATTTATCAGCTTGCTTGTGGGGTAGGTATTATTACAGTTTATTTCGTTAATGCAGGAATAATGAATGGTGCTAATGCAGCATGGAAAATTAGTACTGGATGGCGTGTAGTACTTGGTTTAGGAAGTGCTCCGGCTTTGCTCTATTTATTAATATTGATACCAATACCTGAAAGTCCAAGATGGCTAATACTTAAAGGTAAAGTAGGAGAAGCAAAATCTATTTTGGAAAAGATTAGTGGTACTGACGAAGCAAATAAAGAGATTCAAGTAATAAAAAATTCAATTAAAGGCAATGAAAAAAATTCACGGAGTGATTTTAAGTCAGCAAATGTAAAGAAACCATTAAAAATAGGTATTATATTAGCAGTACTTCAACAATTAGTAGGAATCAATGTTATAATTTATTATGCCCCACAAGTATTCGCAGCGGCAGGAGCAGGCACAAATTTAGGAACAGTAACAATTTCATTGATAGGTATTTCAGGAACATTAGGTGTACTTTGTTCAATGTGGTTTGTTGATAAGTTAGGTCGTAAAAAACTTCTAATGATAGGAAGTCTAGGTATGGCTTGTATGCAAGCACTTGTTGGTATATCATTATACTTTAATTTACATTTAGGGATTCTAACAAGTATGTTTATTATATTCTATTTGTTTATGTTTAATATTTCTATGGGACCAGTAGTATGGGTTATTTTAGGAGAATTATTTCCAAATAAAGTACGTGGAAGAGCAATGGCAATTGCAACATTTTTTATGTGGGTAGCAAATTGGTTGATTTCACAACTATTCCCAATAATTTTAGCTAACTTTGGTGCATCAGTAGCATTTGCTATATTTGGAGTTATGTGTATTGTTTCATTCTTCTATACAATGACAAGTGTGCCAGAAACAAAGGACAAGTCATTAGAAGAAATTGAAGAAATTTGGAATTAAGTTAATCAAGATAATTTATTGGATTGAAAAAGTTATAGATAAAATGGAGATTGTTTGTAAATTCTTAAAAGTATGTTTTTATTAGGCTGTTGACATAAATAAAGTGTCAATGGCCTTTTGATTTAGTATGTTTCTCAATTATATGTATTAGATATATTGGTAATATAACTGGTAAATTAAAAACAATGGTTGATATGTCATGTATGTGGTATCATAGACAAGAACTTGCAGGCAAACCAACTCTATTTGTGGCAACTACATCTGCAACAGGAATAAAAGAGGCAAAAAAGTGTTTTAAAAATATTGCTGTGGAATGGGGGATTCAGAAGGTTGGATTTATAACAAGGTCATCTCGAAATTTTACATTCCTTGTACAAGAATTGGAATTGAGGCAATTTATTAAATTGATTAATAAAAAAATTTATATAAACCATCATTAATGGAAATAAATATATTTCAAGTGCAAAAGGTATTGGCACTAAAGGATAATAAACAAAATAAATTATTTTGGCAAGATAGGGGATGGCTTGACAAAGTTTATTATTATGATTGCAAAATGAATATTTTCAAAAGCAATATTTAAAGTATTATATAAGGTTATGGATTAATATCTACAGAAAAGAATTAAGTGGTCATTCTTTCTATTAAATTTACAGGCAAAACATTTTCTATATCTACTTGTTTCTTTTCAATTTGCTTTATTAAAGTTTCAATGGCCAATTTTCCCATGGATTCAATAGGCTGCTTTATTGTAGTAAGAGTTGGAACTACTAAAGAAGCGATACTAATATCGTCATAGCCCACTATTTTCAAGTCTTCTGTTATTTTTTTACCAAGAGAATTTGCAACGTTAATAATTGAAACACCTATTATGTCACTACTAGCAAAAATTCCGTCTATTTCAGGATGATCCTCAAATAATTTAAATACCATTTTCTTATATCCTTTAAATGTATCTAATTTTCCCTCAATAACAATAGCTTCAACATTTTTTTCTTTAGTGACATCAATGAATGCTTGGCATCGTTTATTTGCTGGGGTATTTATTTCTAAAGGCCCGCTTATATGTGCTAATTTTTTGCAGCCTTTATTTATTAGTAGATTTGTGGCTAAAACGCCGCCATGATAATTGTCAGATGTAATAAATGGAATTTTTTGTGATAGATTTCTATCAACGGCTACAATAGGCAGATCAGTATTAAGATATTCTGAAGTTTCTAAGGTATGACTTCCCATTATAATTCCATCAACTTGGTTTCTTCTTAACATTTCTATATAATCTTTCTCTTTCACGCTATCTTGGTAAGAGTTGCATAGTAAAATTTTATATCCCTCTTTATAGGCATAATATTCAATATAATTACTTAATTCAGCAAAAAAAGGATGAGATACATCAGGAATTATAAGACCTATGATATTTGTTTTCTTTCTAAATAAAGATCTAGCTAATTCGTTAGGTTTATAATCAAGGGCTTCCATGGCATCATGAACTTTTTTCCTTGTAGCATCACTTATATATCCTCTATTATTTAAAACTCTAGATACAGTAGTAACTGTAACTCCAGACATTTTAGCAACATCTTTAATTGTTGACATAAAAACACCCTTTACAAATATATATTTTATTTATTAATATTAATTATATGATACACTAATGAAGTTTTTTATACAATAATAAATGGAACTGGTGAATTAAAAAATGAACAGTACCTATCAAGTAGACAGGGTGCTGTTCAGAATTAGTGTGCCAGTGATATTTGTTAAATGTTGTATGTGGATAAACTACCATTATCATCTATATATTCAATAAATGATTTATTTGTTTGAAGATTTATTTTTAATGTGCAGAAATTTTTATCTTTTTCCCAGGAAAGAATTACTTCATCATTTTTAGAAGGCACAACTTTGAAGTTACCATTAAATGCTGGATATTCATTTCTAAATCTTATAAGGGTTAAAAGTCTTTGCACAACTTCTTTTTGTAATGCTTGTTCAACCTCTGGACAAGTGTAGTTATGTCTATTTATTTCACGGCCTTCACCAGTTAGTTTTACACTTTCATTATCATTTTCACCTGAGAGTAGACCTACATAATATACTTGAGGTATACCTGGTGTGAAAAATTGAATTGCTCTTGCAGCGAGATAAGCATCATCATCGCAGTTTAAAGCTGAATAATAAGTACATCTTATTTGGTGAACATCAAAGCCATCACAAGACTTATGTGCATCAGAATAAATAAGGCTTAAGTTTGCTCCTCTTTCTACACAGGTATTAACTAAATTTTTAGCATCTTTAGTGTTTATAAGATCATCTAAGTCAGGTTTAACAGGAATACCATCATGGCAATCTAACATTGTAAATTGTTTATGAGGACGAACCATTAAATATTTGCAAAGCTCTGAACTGGACTTGTTTACTATTGTATCAAGAATTTTATATGGAAGTATAAAATCATATATCCAGTTTCCATGTTTAGACAACTTAAATTGAGTTGTATAATGTGCATGAACTTCAGGAAGCAGTTCAAGTCCTAAAGAAGTAGCTGCTTCAGTAATCCAATCTATAAATTCATAAATTTCTGGTTCAACAAAGAAACAGCTAGTACCTAATTTCTTTATTATGTATCCAACAGCATCTAATCTAACTACTTTAACATTTTGCTTGCTAAAGTTTATAAGAAAATCTGTGAATAATTCCTTAACTTTTGGAGAGTTTATATCGAAATCTATTTGTTCAGATTGAGTTCCTTTTCCAAAAGTAGTCCATACAGTTTTCTCTTCACCAGTGTTACTTATAGTAAAAGTTGAATAGGGATGTGTACGGCGTAAAAACATCTTAGAAATATCTTCTTGAACAGGCTTGCCATCGCTCCAAAGTTTATCTAATGTAAGAAAAAGATTAGCATATTCTGATTTATTTCCGTATTTCAAAAAATCTTGAAAAAATAAGGATTTACTAGAAATGTGATTTACCATTAAATCTAGTACAACATCAAAATTTTCGCCAATACGTTTAATATCTTCAAAGGTGCCAAATTTAGGATCGATTTCAAAGTAAGTTAAAGGTGCAAATCCTCTGTCACCTGAAGAAGGGAATGGGGGAAGTATATGAATTCCACCTTTAAATATGTCAGAAAAATGTTTCAAAAGTATGTCATTAAGAGTTCTTAAATCTCCACCAAGAGAATCTGGATAAGTAATAAGTTGTACCTGATTTTTAATTGCCATTTTAAAATCCTCCTCGATTTATATATTATAAATATTTTTAATATCTTCAATAGTTGGTAAATTTACAATAGCACCTACATATTTTAATTTGAAAGCACTTACGCCAAAACCAAGGCTTAAAGCTTCTTTTATGGTATATCCTTTAACAATTCCAGTATAAAATCCTGACCAAAATGCATCACCGGAACCTGTAGTATCAACTATTTCTGTTGCTAGAGTTTTAAATTTAATAGTTTCGATACCATTGGTAACTATAGCACCGTCCTTGCCAAGGGTCATTATTACAAGTTTTGCACCTAAATCAATAAATTTTTTAACTTGATTTTTAGGGGCATCTGGTCCAAAAATCCTTTCAGCATCAACCTCAGAAGGTTTAATTATATCAACTTTGTTTATAAGGTTTTTAATGTATTTTATTCCATCATGTCCAGGTTCCCAAATCATATCATGATAATTAGGATCAAATCCTATGAGAATGTCATTTTCTTTAGCTACTTCAATTATTTTTTCAATAGTACTTCTAGAACTTTTTTGGGATATAGGCCAGCAAGAAAAATGGACAATTTTAGAATCTTTTAATGCTAAATCAATTGCTGAATTATATTTTAAGTTGTAATCTGCACCACGATAAAATATTGGTATAGGCGTGGCTTTGCTTTTGGTGACAAGTACCATACTCGTAGAAGAGTCAACTCTATTAATAAAATTTGTATTAATATTATTTTCTTTTAGATGTTGAATTAGAAAATCTCCAAGATCATCATTTCCTACACAGGCTGCAATGGTAGAATTTCCGCCTAATTTTTTTATATTCATAGCAATATTAGCAGGGGAACCTCCAAAATGTTTAGAATAATTTGTGCAGCTAAAATTATCACTATAGTCAGTAGATATCATATCTATTAACAATTCACCTATTGTAAATACATCTATATATTTATTTTTAAAATTTAAAGTATCGTTAAAGTAAAACATCTCTTTCCTCCCAGGTATGTATTTAGTAGCCATTTGCAGAACTCCTGATATTTTAGAGTGCGGGAGTTGCAAGCTGTATCAAAAGGGATTTTACCTTTTGTTATATTTTTAGTATAAATAGTTTTAGCATTTATGTCAACCGATTAACATATAAAAATGAAAAAGTTTTCATTGAAAAACAAATATATATTTTATAAAATGATAATAATAAACAAATAATATGTAAAACTAATATGCAGATATGTCATCCGATTGACATACAAATGTAATCGTTATATAATACGTATAAGATATTAGTTATAGAGAAAGAAGGAATAGGAGTGAAAGTTAAAGAAATTATCGATGGAGTTATAAATAGATTTGGTGGTATTAAATTTGAACAAACTTGCGATATGCTTGTAAATGGTAGTTTTGATACGGAAGTAACAGGTGTTGTAACTACTTTTATGGCAACTGTAGACGTAATTAAACAAGCTATTGATTGTGGAGCAAACTTTATCATTACTCATGAACCAACTTATTATACAGGAATGGATAATACAGAGTGGGTAAAAAATGACCCCATATATTTAGAAAAGAAAAAAATGATTGATGAACATGGTATTGCTATTTGGCGTTTTCATGATCACATGCATGCTGCACCTTTTGATTTGATTTATGAAGGATTTTTAAATGAAATTGGTTGGAGGGATTATTTAATAAAAGGGTTACAATTTCCGCATTGTTATGAGATACCAGAGATGTCTTTAAAGGAATTAGCAGCATTTTTTAAAGAAAAACTAGAAATGGATGTTATACAAATTGTTGGATCACCAGATACTAGGTGTAAAAGAGTGGGATTGTTAGTTGGTGGAGGAAGCTTAGGACTTGGAGTAGAAGAAATGCCTATGGTTCTAATGAAAGAGCAAAATTTAGATGTTATGATATGTGGTGATATTACAGAATGGACTTTATGCCCTTATATTCGTGATGCAACTTCACTAGGAATGAATAAAGCTATGCTCGTATTGGGACATGAACGCAGAGAAGAAGCGGGTATGAAGCATATGGCTGTATGGCTAGGAAAATGATAGAAGGAACATCTGTACAATTTATAGATGCAAAAG
>JAQUXS010000037.1 GCA_028692255.1 Clostridium sp. | reverse complement strand
ATTACAACGCTCACATAGAATCATATCATAGGTACCTTCAAGATGAATGTCTTGCAGGAAGATTATTTAAAAGCTTCGAAGAAGCTGAGAAAATTATTATGCACTATGTTAATGGATATAATACTAAGCGTATACATTCATCCATAGGCTATAGAACACCAGATGGTTTTTATAATCTAAAAAATTCTAGTTTTAAAGAAAACTTAGTTGTTAGATTATAATATTGATATGGTGCTGAAAACCAGTACCATATCAATATGAAATCCTAAGAATTATCAAGAATTTGAATGAATTATTCCCATTTGAGGGGGTCTATCCGAAGGTCTTGTGTCTTGTATATTTCCACATTTTTTACTGCTTCATCTACAAGTCTATCAATATCAAGTACACTTTCTGACTTTCTTATTTCCTCTACAACTGGTTTAGTCTTTGGATGTTTAGGAACAAATATAGTACAGCAATCTTCATAAGGAAGTATAGAAGTCTCATATGTACCTATCTTTCTTGCAACATCCATAATATCAATTTTATCAAAGGCGATTAAAGGTCTAAAAACGGGTCTATCTGCTACATCATTACTTACTACAAGTCCCTGCATTGTCTGACTTGCCACCTGTCCTATGCTTTCTCCTGTAGATACAGATTGAATCCCCTCATCTTCTGCAATTTTGCATGCTACTCTCATCATAAACCTTCTCATTATAATAGTCAGTTCATCTTCTCTGCATTTATCTATTATACTCATTTGTATGTCAGTAAAAGGCACTACATAAAGAGTTATATTCCCCGTGTACTGTTTTAAAATTCCAGCGAGCTCCTTAACTTTTTCCTTTGCCCTTTCACTTGTATATGGATGACTGTGGTAATATACACAGCTAAGCTCAACCCCTCTTCTTGCTAACATGTATCCAGCAACAGGAGAATCTATTCCACCTGAAAGCATTAGAAGTGTTCTACCATTTGTACCATAAGGCATTCCCCCAATTGCTTTTATTCTCTTTGAATAGATGTACGTTTTTCCTCTTACTTCAACATTAATTTTTATATCTGGCTTTTTTACATCTACAGAATATCCTTCTGAATTATCTAATATGTATGAGCCAACTTCTTTATTTATATCCATGGAGGTTATTGGGAACTTCTTATTTGCTCTTTTAGCCACAACCTTAAATGTTTTTGCATTACTTTCTTTAAGTGCATTAAGAGCCTCTGTACAGATTGTTTCCATATTACTTTCTATTTCTGTAACTATACATAATTCTGCAATTCCAAATACTTTCTTAAGTCTTTTTATAAGCTCATCTATATCATCTGAACAAATAAACCATCTTCCTTGGTCCATAATAAATTCATAATCTATACCTTTTAATACAGCTTTTATATTATTTCTAAGCTTTCTTTCAAATTTACCCTTATTTAATCCTTTAAGGAATATCTCTGAAGCACATTTTACAAGTACTAATTTTTTCATTTTTTTATTCTCCTTAACATTTGTAGTCCATATTTAAGCTTTTCAATTGTATAGTCAACTTCTTCAGTTGTGTTTTTCTCATTAAAGCTAAACCTTATTGCACCTTCTATTTCCTCATCTGTTAATCCAATAGTCTTAAGAACATAATTCTTCTTATTCCTTTTAGCAGAACATGCCGAACCATTTGATACATAAATTCCACTTTCCTCAAGTAAATGGAGCAAAACTTCAGCCCTAACACCTATAAAGGAAGCATTTAATATATGAGGAAGATAATCTTCTCCATTTCCACTGTTTATTCTTACGTTACCTATACTATTAAGTTTCTCTATAAAATAAGATTTTAATGATTTAATCTTATCATAATTTTCATCAATATTTTTATTCATAATTTTTGCTGCTATTGACATACCAAAGATTGCTGCAAGGTTTTCAGTACCAGATCTTAAATTTTGTTCCTGTCCCCCTCCATTTATAAGTGGTTTCGGATTAAGTCCATTTCTAATATATGCAAATCCAATACCTCTAGGTCCATGAATCTTATGCCCACTAGCAGATAATAAATCTATATTGCATTTTTTAACGTCAATATGAAGTTTTCCATAGCTTTGCACTGCATCAACATGAAACTTAGCCCTACTGCTCTTTTTCTTTATAATCTCACCTATTTTGCAAAGATCTTGAACCACCCCAAATTCATTATTAACATGCATAATACTAACTATAACGGTATCCTTTGTAATAGCATTTTCAAGCTCATTTAAATCCACATGACCATTTTTGTCCATATCAAGATATGTAACCTTAACGCCTTCTTCTTCAAGCTGTGCACATGTATTCATTATACTTGGATGTTCCATTCCAGTAGTAATTATATGTGTTCCTTTTTTTGCAAAACCTTTAAGAACAAAATTATTACTTTCACTCCCACCAGAAGTAAATATTATTTCATTTCTTGATGCATTAATTGTGTTCGCAATAATATCTCTTGCTTCATTACATCTTTTCTCGGCTTTAATCCCCAAACTATATGCAGCTGATGGATTTCCATAATAATTCTTCATAACATCCACCATTCCATCTATAACTTCTTCATATGGCCTAGTAGTCGCACTATTGTCCATATAAATGTCCATAAAAATCACACCTTTTTATTTTAATAAATATTTTTCTTACAATTTAAGCACTAAATATTATAATATAAGTATTTGCGGCTTATTTCAATATTTTTTTGTTTTTATTTAAAACTTAACGTCCAATAAAACTTAACATTTTGACAAATGCATTTTCAAAATTGAAAGCACCATTTTTTCAAAGTTATCCACATAGGGAACATTTGTCCACAGTTTTTAAGTTTTAATCCACAGAAGTTGTGCGTAACTATTTAAATCGTTGTGTATACTAACTTTTTAATTAATTTTTTTATGAAAATTAATTTTTTTATCCACATTATCAACATTTACCTTGTGCATAATATGTTTAAATGTTGTCACATCAATTAGTCCAATGAAAGATAAATTTCATTTTTCTTCTCTTTTTAAAGACATTATTTTATTTAATCTATTATATTTTTTTAAATCTCTTGCTAAATTTTTGAAATAAAAAATCACTATATTCCCTAAAGCTGTAATTATAATCACTTAAGATAAAAATATAATTTAATAAAGCTTATTGACATTTCTATAATTTGGTAGTATATTGGATATAGATGGAATTTAGTAAGAAATTTGTAACAAAATCAAAGTTATTGCATTATCTTTACAGACTATAAATATAATTTTACTATTAATTATTTAGTCGTTTGTCGAATAATGCATTTTAAGGAGGAATACAATATGAAATCAACAGGCGTAGTTAGAAGAGTAGATGAACTAGGGAGAATAGTTATTCCTATAGAGCTAAGAAGGACACTTGATATAGCTGAAAAAGATGCTCTAGAAATATATGTTGAAGGCGAACAAATTATATTAAAGAAATATGAGCCAGCTTGCATATTCTGTGGCGATGCAAAAGATGTCGTCAATTACAGAGGAAAAAATATCTGCAAAAAATGTTTAGCTGATTTAAAATCATCTAAATAGCTTTAGTTAATTTAATATAAAAGGAAATACATTAATTTTGTAATGTATTTCCTTTTTAATTTCTCGATATTAAAGTTTTTCTAATCAATAAAAAGAGACTGCACTAAAATCATTTTTATTTTAATACAGTCATAAGTATTTACTTTTTTAATTTACTCTTCTAGCAGTTGAATAATCGCTATATAAGTTATGTATACCTATTGTTTCACCTGTCTGTGGTGCATCAATCATCTGTCCATTTCCTACATATATACCAACATGATGAGGTGCTGATGGACTACCAAAGAATACTAAGTCTCCTGGCTGAAGTGCCCCAGTTACTGGTGAACCTTCTTTAACTTGATCATAAGTTGTTCTTCCAAGAGAAATACCCATATGAGCATAAACATATTGTACAAAACCTGAGCAATCAAATCCTGATGGAGTTGTTCCTCCATATAAATAAGGAGTTTCCATAAACTGACTTGCATATTGAATAACTGCGTTGCTGCTTACAATACCTCCTCCGCCTCCGCCTCTATTAGGTTTTGGAGTTTGTACTGCTTGTTGTGCAATCGCTGCATTTTTCATATCCTGTGACTTTTTATTAAGTGCATCAACTTGTGCTTTTAAAGCTGAATTGCTAGCTATAGCAGCATTTTCTTCAGATTTAGCTTGTGCTACAAGTGGTGCCTCAGCAGTTTTTTGATTGTTTAAGTCAGCTAATTTACTCTCACTACTACTTTTTAACGCAAGTAGATTTTGCTTATCTAAAGACAAAGAAGCCTGTTTTTTCTGAACTTCTTTTTGTGATTCATTTAAATTATTAATTATGTTTTTATTATATGTAGTAAGCCTGTTAAGAGTTCCAACTTTTGAAATAAGATCACTAAAATTTTTAGAATCTAATATTACACTAAGATATCCACCACTATTTCCGTTGGTATATAATGCTCTTATTATTTCATCGTACTGTCTTTTCTGTGTTTTTATGTCATTTTGTGATTTTTCAATACTCGCTTTAGTTTCTTCTATATTAGCTTGTACACTGTTTATTTTATCATTTATAGTATTAACATCGCTAGTACTCATAGAAATCTTATTATCTAAGTCCTGTATTTTACTATTAAGATCATTTAATTTTTTCTCTGCTACGCTAACATTACCTTGGCTTTGAGTGTATTGGCTCTTTGAAGAATTAATTTGGTCATCCAAAGATGGATCTGCATAAATTCTTGCACTCATTGTTAAAACTAACCCAAGCGCCACAGTAGCAGACAATATTTTTTTATACAAAATGTAACCCCCCTTAATATAACTATCCTATATATATGTATTTAATCTTTAAGTCCAAATTTATATGTACTCATAAATACTAACATTTAACTTGTTAAATTTCAAATAACGTATACATTCATATATCCTTATTATTAATAGCTTGTTTTGTCATAAGCGTATTAACTCCTAAATATTTATAAATACTCTTATTCTTTAATTTAAATAAGGATATTAATCATATTACTAAATTATTAATAATATATTATTTAACAAAATAACTAATTACTGGATTTAATTACATGTAAAATTTAAATTTATAAATTGAACACATTAAACCTTATAATTGTAATCGTTATATGTATTGACTATATTGTATCACATATGTAATATACTAGCAATTGCGCAGTAGTTCTTATAAATTTAGTGAATGTTTATATACTTCATTTTTGGGCAATTTTCTATCTTTTGCTGTTAGTTTTATTGCTTCTTTTTTTGTTAATCCATCATCTATGTATTTTTTTATATGTTCTTCAATGCTCAAACTATCCCAAAGTGATTTTTTTTCACTTTCAATTTCATCTTGACTTTTACCTGATATAATTAATACATATTCACCTTTTATATCTAAATCCTTATAATATTCTAAGGTTTCACTTAACCTAAATCTTTTTATCTCCTCATGCATTTTAGTAAGCTCTTTACATACAGCTATATTTCTGTCTCCAAGATTCTCAAATAAAAAACTTAATGTGCCTTTAAGTCTATGTGGAGCTTCATATAGAATTATAGTATCTGTATAATTTTTAATTTCTTCAATAGTTTCAGTTCTCTTCTTGTTCTCCCTTGCTAGAAATCCTCTAAATACAAATTTATCAGTATTAATTCCTGAATATACAAGTGCTGTAACAAGTGCTGTTGGTCCTGGAATTATCTCAAAGTCAATATTGTTTTCTGCACATTTTTTCACAATTACACTACCTGGATCCGATATTCCTGGCATTCCTGCATCTGTAACAAGTGCAATTTTTTTACCCGCTCTTATTTGTTCAATAATATCAATTGATTTATCATTTTCATTAAATTTATGATAACTAATTAACGGCTTTTTTACCTTATAATAATTTAAAAGTTTTATTGTATGTCTTGTATCCTCTGCAGCTACAATATCACATTCTTTAATTGTATCAAGTGCTCTTATTGTAATGTCTTTAAGGTTTCCTATAGGTGTACCAACTAAATACAATTTTCCTGACATTAAAATACCTTCCTTCACTTTATAATCTTCCATAAATACTCTCTATTTCTCTTGTGTAACTTCCGTCTTCATTATGAATGTATATAGGCTCTTCCCATTTTAAAAATTCTCCTGCACCCTTTCTGCCTTCTACCAAAACTATATTAGGTGCTTTACCTATCATAGGATACACCATTTTTGCCCTTTTAGGTTCTATTTTATGCTTTCTCATAAGGCAAAAAATATCTGCTAATCTTTCAGGCCTATGTACCATGAAAATTTTACCATTGTCCTTCAAAATTATTTTTGCAGCAATTATAACATCCTCAAGAGTACAGCATATTTCATGCCTGGCTATGGCATTTTTATCATTTAGATTTATAATTCCAGAATTTTTAAGTTTGTAGGGAGGATTTACAGTAACTACATCTGCTTTAGAAATTTGTCCCATAAGCTTTAAATTGGTTATATCCCCCTGAATAATTTCAATTCTATCATTTAGATTATTTAAACTTATTGATCTATTTGCCATTTCAACCATTTCGCTTTGAATTTCTATTCCTAGTATTTTTGATGCTTTAGTTTTACCTGAAAGCAAAAACGGGATTATTCCTCCCCCAGTGCAAAGGTCTATAACCTTTGTATCTTTTTTTACCTTGGCAAAATAAGATAAGAGTACTGCATCTACACCAAATCTAAAAGCATTTTTCTTTTGAATTATATTTATTCCGTCTAATTGGAGGTCATCAAGTGTTTCATCTTCTCTTACATATTCCATAATAAAATCCATTCCTATCATTTATTTATATTATTAATAATACCATATTCCGTATATATAAAAAAATGGGGCTGTCTCATTAACATAAAATAAACTGCCGCACTACTTTTTAGTGCGACAGCATCATTTACCAGCATTACTTTCAGATCCATTAAATTTATTATCAACTACAACTATGTCCACTCTTCTATTCTTTGCTCTTCCTGCCTCTGTATCATTAGAAGCAACTGGCCTATATTCTCCATATCCTGTAGCTCCAATCCTACTTGGATTTACATGTGATCCGTTTATTAAAATTCTCGCTACATTTTCGGCCCTTTCTGTTGATAAATCAAGATTATCTTGGTATTTGGAATTTTTTATAGGGACATTATCCGTATTTCCCTCAATTCTTAAATAATTGTTTATAGAATTAAGTATGTTTCCTATCTGAACTATTCTATTTGCAAATTGCGGTTTAATATCTGCTTGTCCAGAATCAAAAAAAGACGCTTCTTGGACACTTACAACAAGTCCTCTTTCTTGTATTGATGTACTTACACTTCCACTCATATTATTTTGTGCAATATAATTATCAATTGTCTTTTTAAGTTGTGCAAGTGTATTTTGCTCCAATGCTTGTGCTGTTTGCGACGCATTGCTCTGACTTGATCCTTTATTTTGACTTGTTGTAGTATTTTGCTGCTGCACATATTGTGAAGAATCTTTCATGCTAACAGCATCCTGATTTCCAATAATGCTTTGTCCACTACCACCATCAAGTGCAACTTTAAATGATTGTGAAAGCTGCTGAAATTTCTTTGCATTAACACTACTTGATGCATACATTACAATAAAGAACATCATAAGTAGTGTTATCATATCAGAATATGTAAGCATATATCGTCCTGTATCGACCTTATCTTCAGGCTTTTTCTTCCTCATTTGCGCTTTCGCCTCCATTGCTCTCATACTTAGCAAGTTGCTTTTTATCTAGAAATCCCTTTAATTTTTCTTCAAGTGTATTTGGATTTACACCTTCTTGAATACATAAGATTGCTTCTATAATTAAATTTTTTTCTGACATTTCCTGATAGTTTAATTCTTTTAATTTAGTACCAATTGGAAGCCAAAAAATATTTGCTGTTCCTATACCATAAAGTGTAGCTATAAATGCTCCTGATATAAGTACTCCAAGTTTTGAAACATCTGAAAGGTTAGTTAAAACATGCACAAGTCCCATAACTGTACCTGTAATACCCATTGTAGGAGCAAGTCCTCCTGCAGTTTCAAACATCGATATACCTATTCTATGCCTTTCTTCAATAAGATCTGCACTTAACTCAAGAGTACTTTTAACTGTTTGAGGTTCAATACCATCTACAACCATTTGAAGCCCTTTTTTAGTAAAAGAATCTATATCTTCACCTGAAATCATTTCTTCAATACTTAGCAATCCTTCTTTTCTTGTTTTAAATGCTATGTTTTTAAAAAATACTATAAGACCTGGCAAATCCGTTTTTTGATTTTTAAATGCTACTTTCATTACCACAAAAAGATTTTTAATTTCATTTCCCGGGAAAGAAACACCAAGAGCAGCAATAGTACCACCAAAAACAATCATTGCTGGCGATAAAGCTAAAAGTGCTGTTAGTTTTCCTCCCTCCATCATAAATGACCCTAGTATTGCTGCCAAGCCAAATATCAAAAACGCTACAGTTGATACAGCCAAATTTTTCTCCTCCTAACATGCTACAAAAAATAATGTTTAATTAATTATCGTACACTATTACAATATATTTATGCTTTTTATACTTGTAGTTTAAATTATATAATATAATAAAACAGGAAGCCCATAAAAAATGGACTTCCTGTTTTATTTAAAATCAATTATTCTTGTTCTGGAGCTCCTACAGGGCAAACATTTGCGCAATTGCCACATTCGATACATGTATCTGGATCAATAACAAATTGAGTATCTCCCTGACTTATTGCACTAACAGGGCATTCAGAAGCACATGCTCCACAGCTTACACAAGAATCAGTAATTTTATATGCCATAGTAAAAACACCTCCTCCAAAAGACTTTTGGGTGTAACAATCCCCACACAATTGTATCACGTTTTATACCGTTTTAAAAGCAAATATTACATAACTATGAAACCCATTTCTTCGAGATTATATATCAATTTATCCAGGTTCAAAAAATGTTCATTATATATTACTTCTGCTTCCCCTTTTTCCTTATCTATTTGGCAAGCAAGTACTCCCTGAATACTTGCTATAGAATTTTTTAAATTTATTACATCAGAAATAGTTTTAATATCGCATATTTGAAGAACTGATCTCATTTGTATCCCCCTAATCTGTTTTAAATAGATCCTTAACTATTTTTTCATCACCGTCTTCAACCTCAAGCTTAATATCCTCTTCATTTACAGTTCCTTCATAAGAACCTGATATAAGTTTAAGTCCCTCTATAGGCAGTTCTTCAACTGTATCTTCTCCTTCTTGATTCTTAACTTTAATTTTAACAGATTCTTTAACTACACTATTTGATATAACTTCCCCTTTTAATAAGTCTTTGTTTTCAACTACTGATCCTACTTTAGGAAGCCTCTTTCTTATATCTTCATAAGTTAACTGTTCATAATTAAGGCAGCACATTAGTCTTCCACAAATACCAGAAATTTTAGTTGGATTTAAAGATAAATTTTGTTCCTTTGCCATTTTTATTGAAACAGGAGCAAAATCTCCTAAATGATTGGAGCAACACATAGGCATCCCGCATGGCCCAAGCCCTCCAACCATCTTTGCTTCATCTCTTACCCCAATTTGTCTGAGTTCTATTCTAGTTCTAAAAATCGATGCAAGATCTTTAACTAGTTCTCTGAAATCAACTCTTCCTTCTGCTGTAAAATAAAATATTATTTTATTATTATCAAAGGTGTATTCAACATCTATAAGTTTCATAACTAAATTGTGTTTTATTATCTTCTGTTCGCATATTTTAAAAGCTTCTTTTTGTTTTTCTTTATTTTCTAAGTATTTTTCATTATCCTCTTTTGTAGCCATTCTTATAACATTTTTAAGAGGTGGAACTATCTTGTCTTCAGATACCTGTTTTAAACCTATAACACATTCCCCATATTCTACTCCTCTTGCCGTTTCAACAATAACATCGTTATCTTTTTGTATATCAAGATCTCCAGGAGCAAAATAATATATTTTGCCAGCTTTTTTAAAGCGTACTCCTACAACAGTTACCAATTTTATACCTCCTGTATTTTAAGCAACATTATATGGTAAACCATAGCTGCATTAACATTGTTTTGTAAATTATTTTTCGTGTAATTTATTATATCAATAATACTATTTAATTTTCTATATGAAAATTTTTGCGATAACTCGGTTATATACTTCATTTTATCCAAGTTTATAATAACACCACTACTACCTACTTCTTTATAAACCATAATATCTCGTATATATGATAGAAAACATGTAAGTATCTCTCTCCACTGATCCTTATTTTTAACCAAAAACTCTTCATATTTAGTCAAGGCAGTTAAATCTCTACTCTCTGATTCTAAAATCATCTCAATTATATTATTCCTTATTTCCCCGTAAATAGAGTTTTCCATGAAATCAATTAATCTTCCTGGAACTCCATCTGAAAAAGCTTCTGCTACTTTCAAATTTTCTTCACTGACGCTTGGATATCTATTTTTAATAAATTTATCTAATTCTGAATCATTAAGTCTCGTGAGCTTATATGTTTGACATCTTGATTTAATTGTATCCAGAACATTTTTCCCATTTTCACACAATAATATTATATAAACGCCCTTAGGAGGTTCTTCTATAGTTTTTAAAAATGCATTTTGCGCCTGAATAGTCATTCTATCTGAGTCATGAACTATTATCACCTTATTGTCGCCTTCATATGGTCTTTTATTTACCTCTTCAATAATATTTCTAACATCATCAACAGATATTGACTTCTTATTTTTATGGATTCTGTAATCCTCTATATCAACATAATCCTTATATTCCTCTTTTTTGAGAATGTTTAAAGCCGCTTCATGCGCTACATAAGTTTTACCTATTCCATCCTCTCCCAAAATAAGCATTGCGTGAGGAAAATCCCCTTGAACTATTGAATTTTGTAAAATATTTCTTATTTCCCTATGACCAACAATACTACTAAACAACATATTTTCACCATCAAATCTTTATAAACTTATCAACATCAACAACAAATATAGTTGCCCCTCCGACTTCAACTTGCACATTATATGGTACATATACACCATTGGTTCCAGCAACAGGAGATGGAGATGTTATTATTTCATTTCTAGTTTTACATTGATCTTCAATTGTTTTTAAAACTTTATCTACATCTTTTTCATCAACACCAATCATAAGCGTTGTATTTCCTGCTTTTAAGAAACCTCCTGTAGTTGCAAGCTTGGTAACTCTAAACTTACCTTCCGTTAAAACATCTATTAAATCGCTAGCATCATCATCTTGTACGATAGCAATAATGAGTTTCATTTTGTTTTCCCCCTAAATTAAAATATTTTTTATAAAATATTAAATTTAACTATACCTATTATATTTTAACATAATTATCACAACTTACTGCAACAGTCTTACCCTGTTTATACCATTATAATATTTATAAATATCATATACAACAATATTTTATTTACAAAATATTGAAAAGTTTCTGAGAAAACTTCTTTGTAAAATATTTTTTTTGTAAAACATTGAAAGTCTAATTTAATATATTATATAATTATATTAAATTACAACTTATAAGGTAGGTGCATTTATGAAATTTAAAAATTTCAAAATTGGAGATCACATTCGTTTCCATTTAAAAAGTTCATATTCAAAGCAAGATATTGAATACGGCTGTGATCCAAGAGTTAATGGAATGACCGGTACTATAACAAAGCTTTGGGATATAGATGATACTTGTGTTGTGAAGCTCGATATTCCTCTTACATATGAAGATAAGAAAACTGTATATGAATATTGGGATTTTGTCAAAAACATGGAGGAAATATCATATGAAGATACTAAAAAAATTGATAAGGAACCTAATTTGGACAAGCTAAAAAATTATTTATATAACAAGCAAAAAAAATATAATGCCGAGCTATTATCTAAAAATAGTATTTCAATTGATTCAAAGCTTCAAGAAATCAATGAAATACTAAAATATATAGCTACTCTTTAGTTATCCTTATTTAATCATATTAATGAAATAAAAAAATCTTTTTTTATTTCATTAACACATTTTAAAAGATCATAATTACAATACATCTTTTTAATCCCAGAAGATTTTAACTTATCATCATCAAAATCACTATCATCTGCAAGAAATCTTCTACACACTTCTTTATAATTTGGGCTTTCTTGACCTTTTTCTCTATTAACTGCTCTCTCAAGTCTTATGCCATCATCTAACATTATATATATAGGAACAATCTTATCATTACCATAATATATGCAGTAACTATTATAAGCTTGCAATGTAACTATAGTTAGATAATTATTTTCATTAAGATTTACTTGTCCATCGTCTACAGTACAATAATTCCACTGTCCATTTATAGTATTATAAGTTCTAACTTCAATTAGCTTTTGTTTTTCTCTATAATACTCTAATTTTTTTGAATCTATAAAATTATATTCAACTCCATTAGTTTCATTTTCTCTTTTAGGTCTTGTGGTATATGTAATAATCGGCCTTAGTTTTAATTTTTTATCCTTTATAATTTCTTTAAAAACAGTATCTTTTCCTGAACTGCTTTTACCCATTAAACAATATATTTTCCCCATTTTTCCTCCATTATTTTACAACCATAATGTCATTTTTTTCATCCATACCAAGAATGGTCTCATTGCCTTTTATATAGTACTCTAAAACTTTTAAAGTATCAATGTCAATAATTTCTCCCTGTATAACAATGGGAATGCCTGGCGGATATGGTACTAAATTGTTACCACATACTCTTCCAGCTGCTTTGGTATAACTAATTTTATCAGTCTCCTTATGAAGAACTTCATATGGCAAATACGCCATTTTAGGAAATTTATACTCCACAATTTCAATTTTGCTTCCCTTAATTTTATTTAAATCACACCTTTTAAGCACATTATATAACTTTTCGAAATCTCCACTTTCATTAAATGGAGAAAAAATAAATACTATATTATTTCCGTCACACATCTCTGGCTGTATTTTGTTATTTAGAAGATATTTATTGAGCTTGTACATATTTACCTTTTTACTGCATTGCAGCACAAACCTTGTATCATCAATCTTATATGGACTTATATCTTCATAACATATCACATGAAATCCATCTAAGAGATTTATTTTCTTTTTATAGTAATTACATAGATTAATTAACTTCTCGTATTCTTCAAATCCATTTTTCTCAAGAAAATACCTTGCATAATCCATAGAACACATTAACATATAAGAAGGACTTGTACTTAAAAATAAACTTACATAAAAATCCGTTCTCTGGGTATTTACATATTTGCCTACATGCAAATATGCGGTTTGAGTAAGACTTGGAAGCGTTTTGTGTGAACTCATCACCACAAAGTCAGCTCCCAAATTAACTGCACTTTCAGGTAACTTCGGATTAACTCCAAAATGTGCTCCATGAGCACTGTCAACCAGAACCATCATTCCTCTTTTGTGCGCTTCTTCTATTATTAATTTCAAATTACTACATATTCCATAATAATTAGGATAAGTTATTATTATTCCTTTTGCATCGCTATTTTTATCCATTTGATCAATTAGATGCTTTTCATCTATGGAAAGTGGTGCATTAAATTTTTTACATATCTTGCTTTTTACATATACTGGCTTTAACTTTCTTAAAATTATACTATTAAAAATAGATCTGTGGCAATTTCTCTCAACAATAATTTTCTCACCTTCATTGAAAGCTGAAAATATCATAGACATATTACCACTTGTACTACCATTAACTAAAAAATATGATTTCTTACTTTTATAAAATTCACTTAATTTTTCTTCTGCCTCTTTTATGATTCCATCTGGATGATGTAAATTATCCATACCTTCTACTTCTGTAATATCAGCTTTTATATAATTTTTATATAATTTTAAGCCTATGTCTGTAGTTTTAAACCCATTGCCACCCTTATGTCCTGGCATACAAAACATTGTATTTTGTTTTTCTAAATATTTAAGGACACCTTCTACAATTGGTAGTTTTGCCATTTATCTTCCCCCGCCTTAACTTGAACCAAATTTTTCTTTATACACTTTATATAATGTTCATAAAAATCACCGCTTACATCTAGTTTAATAAGCCTTTTTTCGCATGTTCTGCAAATACATTTACCATTAATAATTATACCATTGCTTTGATGCTTTCCACATATTATACATATCTTTTCTTTCACTATATATCCCCCTCTAAATTGCTCTAATTAAATTCACTTAAATTATTGCCCCTCATCTTATATTTTATTCAATACATGGTACTTTTTTATTTTGTCCATCTATGATTTTTATAATAAATTTTACAATTAAATTAACATATAACCATCAAACTATAATATAATTTAGTGTGTTGTACTAATTTTTTAATAAAAAGGATGATTATTATGATGGGACAAAGGTTAGAAAAAGGCGATACAATAGGTTTGGTAGCACCTGCAAGTGCTGAAAGTGAAGAAACTATACAAAATGGTATACAATTTTTTGAGGATTTAGGTTTTAATATTAAAAAAGGCTCAAATATTTATAAAAGATCTGGATATCTTGCAGGAAGCGATAAGGAGCGATCTGATAATTTAAAATCTATGTTCCTTGACAAATCTGTAAAAATGATATTATGTGTACGCGGTGGCTATGGAACGATGCGAACTTTACCTTATATAGATTTTAACATAATCAAAAATAATCCTAAAATTTTTGTTGGTTTTAGTGATGTAACTACATATTTAAATAACTTTTACCAAAAATGCAACCTACTGTGTTTTCACGGTCCTATGCTGACTACAAAATTTGACGATACAACTTTAAAAAGTCTTATGGATACTTTAATGAATGGATATAAACCATATACTATTTCAAATCCCGAAAATATAAAAGCACAATTTTATTTTCCTGAATCCGTGGATGGTACTTTAGTAGGTGGAAATTTAAATTTAATATGTTCAACTCTTGGAACTGATTATGAAATTGATACAAAAGATAAAATACTGTTTATTGAAGATGTAAATGAAGCTCCCTATGCCATTGATAGAATGCTTACCCAATTGATTCTTGCCGGAAAACTTCAGCAATGCAAAGGATTTATTCTAGGTCAATTTAAAGGATGTTCACTACCGCACTATAAAAGAAGCTTCACCTTAGACGAGATAATAGAGGACAGAGTTTTGAAACTTCAAAAGCCAACTCTTTCAAATTTCATGGTAGGACATGACTATCCAAGACTTACATTACCAATTGGTGCAAAAATCAGACTAAATGCACAGACTAATAGCATTGATGTTCTACAAGGAGTAGTTAGCTAATTATTAGTAGCCTATATTACACCTTTAAAGTGTACCCTTTGTCAAGGACAGTTTGACTTTTTTCATTATTAGTCCTGCTAAAGTATATAGGAACTGCTGGTAGATTTGCCAGCAGCACTATATGCTAATTGCTTCCTTTGGCCTTAGGAATCATCAAAGGATAAATATCCGTAGTAAGGTATCTATAGTATTCAGTTGGAGCAAGTTTCGCAAGATCCCATTGATACCTCTCGTTGTTATAATAGATTGTCCAATCATTGATAACTTGAAAAATTTCATTAAAACTAGTACACCAAGATATGTTAATTTCATCTTTCATGTGTCCAAAAAAAGATTCCTGAGGGGAATTATCCCAGGAGTTAGCTCTCCTTGACAATAGTTCCTTTGTACAAGCATCTATTATAGTAGACAAATAGCATCTTGGCGCTTTATTGTTAATGATGTATGTAATATCCTGTTAAGAGTACCTTTCGAGGACCTCGTGTTTCAAACTCTCGATTTAATAAGTTTGGCGCAACATTTGATGTTGCTAAAGCCTTGGCCATGCGTCTATATGGATTTGCTTTCCTAATCGGACAGAATCAGCCGTATTTTCTCATCAAACGCCTGATTTTCTTGATATTCATAATAACAGGTGGATTCATATGGAGCAGACGCATGTAAATTCCACGAACACCTTTGTTGTAACCTCTATATTGATGTGCCAGTACAATGGTTTCGAAGTCTTGTCTATCTTGTTTTTCCCGCTGAAGCCTATTTTCTTCAGTAACAAGGTAATGATAGTAGCCAGAGCGTGAAACACCTGCGTTTTTACATAACCATGTTACATTTAACAAGTTACCTTCTTGTGCCAACATCTCATTAATTATTTGGTACTTTGTATGAGCAGAAACAGTTATCATTCCTTTCCATCCTGGCCTAAAGATGCAATTTTTTTAAAAAGGATATCTCTTGATCTTTATATGCTAATTGTTGTTCCAATATCTTTATTTTAGCTTCAGGAGTCATAAAACCATTTATGGTACCTTGATATGTTTCAAGATCCCTAAAGCCATTTCCGGCTTTTACTTCGTTGCGTATCATACTTTTTAAGCCACCTATCCTGACATCTCCTAGGATATCAGGATCTATACCAAAGTTCATAACGATATCACGAGGCTTTTGACCTGTAATAAAGGTGTCCCAGAATATTTTCTTAAACTGGGCAGAAAAACGAACTATAGTCGACGATACATCTAATACATAGTTACTTGCACGAAGATGATTCATTTCTTCTTCTGTGAACTTCTTTTTTGCCATAAGGTTTCCTCCAATACACTTAATATAATTTTGCTTAATATCAGAACTGATGACAAACCTAATTGTCTAAAGAAAAGGGATTAAAAAATCCACTTGTATCAATACAAGGATTTTAGAAAACTGATATGTCCAAGTATAAGGTTTTTAAAAACCCTAACTCTCTGATCTATAGGGTACGTTTTATTTAAATATAAAAAAATAAGAGTAAACCCTTATAAATTAAGACTTTACTCTTATATGACTAAATCCACACAATTACTATTGTGTGGATTTAGTGTTTTTATGTAAGTATCTTAAACTAGGGATTATGGTACCATTTTCCTTAGCGTGGGTTTTGTCGGTATAGTTGGCGTCAACTCATGTTTAGAATTCTAAATCTAAATTAAATCCTTTCATAAAAAGAGAATTTACTATGTGAGTAAGAAAATAATTAATATCATTAAGTAACATTCAATTTACACTTTTTTGTAAAACGCTGCTACATCAGGGCCTACTTATCAATTGTCAATTGCCCTTGTGGAAGGATGCTGTTTGGTACAACTGATGTTTTTGAGCCTTTAATTTTAACTAAAAAGCTTGGTGCAAATGTAGAATGGTGGTCTGTATATAAACCTCTATTTGTCATGTAACTTGTGATGGCAACATTATTACCATTAGATTGTGGTACAGCAAAGTGAGAGTAAGTAAATGTTAGGTCATTAGGATCAAGATTCATGTTTAATACAAGTCCACTTCCATTTAATGGTTTGTATGGGCCAGTTAAGGAATCCGAAACATAACCTAACATGTATACATCCTTAGCACCTATTCCATCAATAGTCATTTTAGCTCCTCTTGAGTCTGTGAATAAATACCATTTGTCTTTCATTTTAAATACATTAGCACGTTCGATTTCATCTGTTACAGTATTCGATGCAATCAATGGTTTCATTACTTTTTTTAGAGTATAGTCATTGTTTAATTCAACAATACCTAGTGTACCATTGGCCAAAGACGCAAGTTGTTTTTTAGTGCTTTGTAACAGGTTATTTTCTTCTGTTTGGAAAAAAGCTTTACTTCCACCATAGTAAGCTTTATTGTATAAAGATTGATCACCTTGATAACCATCTGATGTTCCTGTATTGGCTTCAAATACAAGATATTTATGACCATTATCTTCAACAAAGTGAGGATCTCTTAAAGTGTGGTTATCACCTGAATTCCACCGACCTTCATCTATGAATTGCTTAATATTTTGATAGCTTGTACCATCTCCGCCATCAAAGATAGATTTGTGATCTGATACGCCATCAACCTTAAGCCCATTCGCATCCGGCTGAGATAGATTAACTTGAGCAGTTGTTAAAACTTGGTTACTGTTACCTGATCCGCCATCTTGAGTAGCACCAGAGTAATCTGTGTAAAATAAACGGACGTTGCCATCGCCGGTTAAAGTGGAAGAACCGGACCACTCTTGTGTTTGATATTTAAGATAAGGATCATTTGGAACCAATTTATCAGCATTCGTAAATACTCTTCCTGCGTTTTTCCAGCTATCTAGCGATGTAGCACCGACTTTTTGATAGAATAAGTAAATGTGAGTGTCATTTCCATTGCTTGGATCACCTGCCAAAGCAAAAACTATATGATATCCATGGTAGTTTGCTACTGTTCCATCAGCATTTTGCAGTGGCCAGCTATCCCAAACATCTAAACCTTGTGCAGAAGGAATACTTTTTATTGTTGATGCATCGAATTGAGGTACCTTAAATTGTACACTGCTTTGCTGTGCGGGTATTTTCAGCATGTCAGAACGTGTTATATCAGAAATACCATAAGTATCGTTATAATTCATACTATGGGTTCCTTTGGCAAAAGTTATAGATCTACCTCCTACCAAACAACTAATCAAAAAAACACTAAAAACAAGTTTGCTAATTTTTGACTTAATCATTACTTAATCCCTCCAAAAACTATTTTTTGCCTTTTCCAAAACAAATATAAATTATCTAATTTTGCAACAGGTTTGTATACATTTAGTATCATACATCAATCTTATCATTTATTATGTCTAAATATGTATTAAAATACAAACATTTACCGACAAATTTTTCAATGATTTTGTTGTTTGAATATGAACATAAAAATTATTTTGACTGATTTTTATATAATGTGCTCTTAGTTACATCCTTATATTTGTATAATATTAACAGACCCATGTTTAGTTATAGCTTCATCACAAATTTAATAATAAATTTATAACTAAAAAAATATCATATAAGTATCATTACTTGTATACTGTTTATATATAGTTTAAATATGAACTCTTATTATGGTACTACCATCATTATGAGAATTTACAACGTTAAACATTAAAGTTAGCTATTTTAACAGTTTTAACAACATTAAAGTTTGAAAATAATTAGCAGACGATATATTCCTTAATGTTGTAATCCGCATTTCGTTAGTGGTACCCTTATATGGAAAGAGCATTAGATGTTATTCGAAATGCAGGATATATCGTAACTTCAGATACTTATATATTTAAATGGCAGTGATGATTATAAAATATAAAAATTTACTGTTATCCCAAGAATATAAGTTATTCAAAATTATGATAATTTTATTGGGGGATTTATTAATGAGAAAAAATATTCTTAGTATTTTTATGTGTTTTTCAATGATATCAGCGATCTTTTTCACAGTGATATCTTTCTTAGCCAATACAGAAACTACTAATGTTAGTTTAAGTGCTACACAAGTAGATGATAGCAATGTAGTAAATAATAGTTCGGATGGATTATTAACTAATTTAACAAATACATATATAAATGGTACTAGCAATGGAATATTTAAAGTAACAAGCGACGTTTTATTATATCCAAAGTTAACAAATCTTAAGATTGATGGACAAATATTGACTCCAACCTTTAGTCAAAATGTTTATTCATATAAAACTGATGTAGAATTTACTTCAAATAAATTAAGTATAAGACCAACTGCTGAAAGAGGCGATAATATAGATATAAAAGTATTGAATAGTGATGGTACTAAATTTTATGATAGCACTATTATTAATAATCATACGACTAAGGTTCCTGTTGCCGTTGGTATATCTAATATTTATATAAATGTTAAAAATGAGCCTATTACGTATAAAATACAAGTTAATAGACATGAAGATCCTAATTTACTTTATACTGGACCATTTAGAAATCAATATCATTTTTCAAGAGCTTCAGGCTGGATAAATGATCCTAATGGTTTAGTTTATAAAGATGGAGTTTATCACATGTTCTTTCAGGCTAATAAAGATTCAAGTCAATTGTTTTGGGGAAATATGAGTTGGGGGCAAGCTACAAGTACAGATCTTATAAATTGGACAGAAAAAGGAATTGCCATTCCTCAATCTAAAAATCAGCCTTGGGAGGATTTTATGTTCCAAAGTAAGAATGATCCAAAGGCTTACAATTATATTGGTGATCCTCATACTGATCCAGGACAGACACCAAACAAAACTAAAGCAATTTTCAGTGGATCAGTTGTTATAGATAAAAATAATACAGCTGGCTTTGGTAAAAATGCGATGATAGCAATTTATACTTCCGATTATTTTGTAGCAGTAAGAGATAAAGATAATAAAACATCTGATCCGTTGGGGGAATATTTAGGATTAAGAGAAGTTCAAGAGCAGTGTCTTGCATACAGTTTGGATGACAGTAAAACATGGATTAAACTTGATAAACCAGTAATTCCTATAACTGCTCTAAGTGGGCAAGGATATGATTCCAAAAGTTTCAGGGACCCTAAGGTCATTTGGAATGATTCTACTCAAAAATGGGTAATGGCTACCACTACAGGTCAAAAAATCACCTTATTTACCTCCAAAAATTTAAAAAAATGGACCCATGTCTCTGACATTAACAGAGTTCATGATGTTAATAACGGTGTTTGGGAATGTCCTGAACTTTTTCCTATTAAAGTTTCAGGAACTAATAAAACAAAATGGGTTCTTTCTGTGAGCATTCAGCAAGGTGCTCCGGCAAAGGGTTCAGGTATGGAATATTATGTTGGGAATTTTGACGGTAACAATTTTACTCCTGAAAATGCTTCTACTATGTCAAATCCCAAATATACAGATTATGGAGAAGACTTCTATGCAGGCCAAACATTTTCTAATATTCCTGATAATAAAAATATAATGTTAAGTTGGATGTCTAACTGGAATTATGCAAATGATGAGGGCACTTTCCCTACAAGTCCATGGAGAAACTCTATGACACTTCCAAGAGAGTTAACGCTTGTGAAAACAGGTTTAGATGATTATTCACTGGCACAAAAGCCTGTTGATCAAATTTCTTCATTGTTTGGAAAAAAAGTTAAGATTAATAATCAAACAATAAAGGCAACGAAGAATATAAAAAATTTTAAGGGAACGACTTATGTTATAAGCTCTAACTTTAGCTGGAAACCTAATAAAAAACCAGATAACTTTGGTTTTAATTTACGTGAGAGTTTAGACGGAAGCAAAAAAGTTACTGTTGGATATGATACATCTAAAGGTGCTGTATATATTGACCTTAGTAAAGAGGGAGATCCAATATTAACTTCTGACAGATACTTGATTTATGCTCCAGTGCATGCAGCTAACAACCATATAAAATTAACAGCTTATGTGGATACATCATCTATTGAATTGTATATAAATGATGGTAAAAAAACGATTACTCAGTCTATGTACCCTAATTCAATAGGTAATAACAATGGTATAGACACAAATAATATATCTATTTTTTCGGATAAAGGGGACGTTAACATTAAGAATACAAACATTATGAATATAGAAAACATTTGGAATGATAAACTAAAATAGAACAGCCCCTTTTGCTTTAATAAATTTAGCTAATGGAACAGAAATAGATGATATTGTTAAAGAAGCAACTGTAACTTTCCCTAAATTTTCTATAGGAATTCTCTTTGATAAATTGTCCTTGTTTTATAAAAAATTTGGGTCTTCATTATGCAACTTTGTTTATTGTCTGACATTTATTGATAGTATTAACTAAATTTAAGTTTTATCGTAATAAAACTAAATACTATTATTGCAATAGAAAAAACAATCCAAATAGATTGGTATCCTCCTTTAATAAGTAACCAATCACTGAATAAACTACCTAACGCACCTCCTCCAAAAAGCCCCAAACCTATTAATCCTGAAGAGATCTCCTTATTCTCCGGAGTAACATCAAATGCCATGGTAGCTAATGTAGATTGGATGAAAATATATCCAAAACCCAATAAAATTGTTGCGACTAAAGCAAATTAACAATAATGAAAAAAATATAAAAATAACACTGTAATTAATGCACATAATAGTAAAAAAAATAAATGCTCCACGCCAACTAATATATTTGGTGATTAAGCCACCCAACCCGGCACTTAAACCTTGACATAAAAAAACAATCCCCATGAATTTGCCTCTGCGACTTTGGAACAGTATCTCCAATTAATGCTAATGATACACCAATAATACCAGTTGCAAAAAAGCCTGTAATTGTACGGCAAATACATAATATCAATAGTGAACTAGCAAATGCACTTCCGGCAGTGCCAATAGCAAGACCACATACAATACATTTTAATACATTAGCTTTGGCTAAAGCGGTCACTAAAAAATCCATATACAGGCTGCATAACTCCATATGGCAGCATGTATGCTGTTAATATGGAGCCGTCCATAGAAACTGATATGCTAAAATCTGATGCAATTGCTAAAATAGCTGGCGATACAAACCAATTATCATCCGCTGAAACGAATCCAGAGAATCCCAATATTAAAACCAATGTATATGAATTAATATTAACTTTATTGATAGGTGTTTTATTATTTAAATTATTTTTTATAAATATCTTATTACTCATTGTTTACATACTGCCTTCTTTCATATAATAAAAACCATCTAAACCCAATATCTTTAAAATAACATGTCCACTTTATTTATTTATTAGAACAATTTTTACTGATAAATTTGTTTATGTTTGTTATTTTATACCAAGCAAAAAAATAATTTGCAACATTATTTTGCAATTTTAGTTGTGTCTAACACAAAAAACTAAAACAACTACTTCACAAAATAAATGTTTTGTGATCATAAAAATGAACAAAACATTTATTTTGACCAATTATGTAAAATGCAAAAACTGATTTTATTTTATAATTGCCCTTGTCCGGTGATTGGTTGTTTTTTTAACCTTGGTAATTTGCTTCAAAATCAAGAAAATCGAACTTGAAATTTCTTTAGATTGCTTTGATTTACTATGAAATACCATTGATTGGGTTGAAATGGTTTTTGACGGAACTGTCGGCAGTAAAATAAAAAAGCAATTTGGTTTAAAAAATCTCCAAATTGCTTTTTTTATTTTACTTTTATTTATTTAGTTTGTTTATTAATTGCTGATGAATTGTTCTTAGTTACCTTACCCAATAATCTAATTCTTAGAGTATTTTTCCGTTACAAGATGCCTGTTACATTAAGTCGGACAATTGTTATTCATAATATTTTTCATCCATATCCTTTATATCACCTAACACATCCTGTTTTTTATTCATTAATATATCGTTTTACACCTTTAAGGTGACATTGTCACCTTTTTGTAACTATTCGGTTCACTTTTTTCTTTAACCTTATCGTTACTTTTTGTATCTAATTGCACCTTTTCGGTACTTTCATTACCGTTTTGCACCAAATCGTTACTTTGAATAGATAAACGGTATAATGCCTCTTTGATAGCATCTTTTTCAGAATAACAGTTTGATAAATAATTATTAATTACCATATCTTTCTCTTTTTCAGAATTTAGGGTTATATATCTCCTTTTACTTGCCATTAGCTACGTTTGCCTTACATAATAGTTCACTGGCTGATTTTGCACCAAGTACATTGCTCGTTAGTGGTTTATCATGTATTTTGAAATTAGGTAGGCTTAATTTATTTATATATTCTTCTAACATGATACTAGTTCCACCTGTAAATATAGTTCTATATGTTTTTATATTTACATATAATTTAATGCTATTAAGGATCTCATTTTAAAATTCGCCATATTGCTTGTTGAATATTTTTATTGTTCCATTTTTAATTAACCTTGGAATATCTTCCTCAATGTAGTCTTCTCCTTTTGAATTTTCCTATGCTTTTATTTTGCTGTACAGATCAAAACTTCCTAACTTAACTGTATTAAGCTTTTGTATCTTTCCATTTTCTAAAGCACAAATATTAATTGTACGAGAACCTAAGTCTAATATACATACATCACCTTGTTTATCTTCATCTGCTAAACTGAAATATGAAACATAACACTCTGGCAATACTAAGCATTCATTAATCTTTACTTCTCTATATTTATCATTGAACTTGAATTTAAATCCTTTGCCTTTTAATGTTTCTATTAACTTAGGCTTGTTTTCCATTTGAACTATTGGTAATAATAGTGTAAGATTAATTTCTATTTTTTCTCCGTTATTTGCCATTCAAATTGCATATAAAAGCTGTGGTAAATAGTCCCTTTCAGCCTTATTGAACTCCCTTGATAATTCCCCTATACCAATATAAGTTAATCTCCCATCTAATTCTATTCTTTGAAATCCATCTCTGATAATCCGTAGCAACCTTACTTGAAAACATACCTTCATTATCACCTATATATTTAATATTCATATTTCCTAAATCAACAACAGTTATTTTACTCATAATTTTATTCCTCCATTTTTCTTTTAATATTTAATATTAGTCTGACCTATTAGCCTTTTTCTTAATGCTTCATATTCATCATCATCATTTTTATCCGATGCTTTATTTTCAAACTTGACGGCATTTTTAGCTAGTAATTTATCTTCTAAATCATCATAATCATTAAAAGTAGTTTTCTTGTATCCTGCACCAGTATTTTTATTATCATATGTACCCTCTAAAACCTTAACCATATTGGATTCATTTATTAACCAATCAAAATTACAAGCTGTCCACTTTCCATTTTTACCTGAAAGAAAATCACTGTTTTGAGGCTTAGAAAATAATTCATGAAAAATCTTAATATCTTTAAAAGTTTTACAGCTTGTTTGTACCGTACTCTTCCTATTTTCTGTGCTAGTCGTAACCTGGGGAAATGACTTGCATATTTTGTTGTAAAGATTTACTATAACCTTATAATTAACAGTTTTAGCACTTGAATCTATACCATCATTTGTTTTTTAATCAAGACTATATATATCTTCTTTTTTATTTTCATTTTCCCCCCGTATCGTAGTACGTATCGTCATTAACAGTTTTATTTTCTGCATATTTTTCTAACTCATTTATAAAAAGTTGTTTTACTGATGAATTTTTTATACTATCCATAACATAAGTTAATAAAGACTTATCTTCTACCTTTGAAAATTCACTTTTTATACAACACTCGATAGGTGTACCACCCTTATTTAAGTTGATTTTGCCCCATTCTTTAAGTGCAAGTTCATGAGTGTCTGTTATATATATAATAAGCTTGTGATGCTCCTCAAATCGTGATAAAAGACTATTAACAGCTTCTATAGAATATCCAAGTTCAAAAGCCATAAACTTAGGAGTTGTTTTATATATTCCTATTTGCGTTGTATGAGAATTTGTTAAAAGGTTCAAAAAAAATAACTTGTCTTCAGGTGTAAAATTTTCTGATACTTTTGGATCTTCCCAAAAGTTTGTATAAATATATCTATACTTAGCCCCAAATGTTTCCTCCCTTTATTGTTTAAGTTTATTCTTTTTGACTTAATTAAGTTTTATAAGTTCTGTTTTCACAATATTAATAAAATCATATTGCTCATGTATCTGCTCATTAAGCATTTCAATTTCTTTTTCTAATTCAATTTCTCTAGTTGTCTTTCCAAAGTTAATTGCATTTGTATACTCATCTACATGGTCTTGTGTAAATCTAAGTTCACTACCTACCTTGAAGCACTGTAGTTTATTTCTCTGTACTTCTCTTTTAATAGTCTCTGGATGAACATGAAGCATTTCTGCTAGTTCTTTTGTTTCATAATATTTCAAAGTTATCTCTCCTTTCACATTCTAATAATTACGTTATACGTAACTATTAGATAAAAAAATATCTATAAGTTCTTTATTTGGAGAATTGTTACTATTTTTGTATTTCTTCTTGTGTAAACTTTTGTGGCGAAATGTTTAATCTAGTTGATAGTGTTTTTGAGGATATACCTAGTTCTTTTGATAGTTTATCTATTGTATATTCATATAATGTCATTTGAGCTTTAATCATTTTTGTATTTACCATTCTATCACCCCCATACATTAAATAACGTTTACCGTAACTAAACATTATCACATAGTATTTCCCATGTCAATACGTATTAAGTAACTTTTTACTTATTGTTCTATATTTTTGTTGCGTATCATGTAAATTATGTTATAATATATGTAAATTAAGTTTAAGGAGTATTCACATATGGGAATAAATGAAAAAATCAAAATTAGGCGTAAAGATCTAAATCTTACATTACAAGAAGTTGGAGAATACTTAGGTGTATCTAAAGCCACGGTCCAAAGATATGAGAGTGGTGAAATAAAAAATTTAAAACAACAAACAATCGTAAAGTTATCTGAGATATTAAAAGTTTCTCCAGCGTATTTAATGGGTTGGGACCAATTATCACCTGTACAAACAAAAGTTGACACAATAGCTGCCCATTTAGATGGCAAAAGTATAACTCCTCAAAAGATGAAATTATTAGAAAAATATATAGATGCTCTATTTGAAGATGAAGATTAAATTGCGTAAAAGGTGATGAATATATGACTTATGATGAATTGCTTATTGAGGCTGAAAACTATGGCTTAAATGTTAAAGAAATTTCTTTACAGTATGGCTTTAAGGGCTTATATAAGAATAAAAAAATAATTATAGATGAAAATATAGAAACTAATAATGAAAAAAACGGCATACTTGCAGAAGAGATTGGACATCAGTTGGAACTATATTAGATTTATCAGATATAAGAAATTTAAAACAAGAAACTGGGCTTATGAGAAACACGTCAGTGTGATATCCCTCTTAAATGCATTTGAAAGAGAAATTAGAAATAAAACTGATTTGGCCGATTATCTAAATGTTCCAGAAAAATTTTTAGGACAAGCAATCGAACATTACAGAGAGAAGTATGGGCTTTATTATATAGTAGATCATTATACTATTTGTTTTGAGCCCAATTTTGTAATCATAAAAATGTTTAAACCTATATAAATTTAATATAACTAACAAATATTACACCAAAGGAATATCCAGCAATGCAATATCAAAAAGATTAGGACATAGTCGAACTTCCATAACTGATGATATTTACATTCACATCAAACCTCAGATGCAAAAAGAGGCTGCCAAAGTATTTGGCGAAGCAATCAAAAAAGCAAAATGATTTTCTTAGGACAGTTTTAGGACAGTCTATAAGAAAATCATCAAATACTAATTAATATTAAAACCCTTGAAACCAGCAAGTTTCAAGGGTTTCTCTATGGAGGCGCCACCCAGATTTGAACTGGGGGTAAAGGTTTTGCAGACCTCTGCCTTACCACTTGGCTATAGCGCCATATAATATGGTGGCCAATCCAGGAATCGAACCAGGGACACGAGGATTTTCAGTCCTCTGCTCTACCGACTGAGCTAACTGGCCATATTATATAAATATTGAATGGACAAAAGTCCATTCAATAAAACTTACCCAGCAGCGACCTTTTCTCCCACAGGGCTTCCCCTGCAGTACCTCAGGCGCGTTAGAGCTTAACCTTCGTGTTCGGAATGGGAACGGGTGTAACCTCTAAGCCATTACCACTGGATACT
>JAQUXS010000036.1 GCA_028692255.1 Clostridium sp. | reverse complement strand
TCTCTTATATAAATAATCTTTATTTAATAATATTTTACAATTCTGATTTAATCTATATGAAAATTATACTATATTTGACCAGAAGGCAAAAATATTATTACAAAAAATATATATTAATTTCACATTTCAACACCGCATTATTCAATTTTCAAAGTACATTATTCATATTTTTATTTACAATAGTTATCTCGCATTATATTCAGATTATGAACTATTCTTCATTTTCTTTACATGCAGACATCATACTGTCTGCATTACTTGCTGCTTTACATAATGCAAATACACATGTATAAGTTAAAATTGCTAGAGCTATTAATATTACTACCATTTTATTCACCTCTATTAAGATTAGAAAATTATTATATTTGTCCTCTATACCTAACCGCATGATAATAAACTGGAACTTTATTGTAATCGTACCTAGGTTTTGGAAATGGCTTTATTGCAATTTGATTTTCTCTTAATACTTTCTTTATTGTTGGATATGCATTTCCTGTTCGCATAACAACTTGATTTATAGTTCCATACTTTTCATATAAATTTATAATTTTTTGCTCATTTACCATTTAAATCACAACCTTTTATTTCATTTGGATCTCAACAATACTTTTTCTTCCTATTGCAGTTTCAAAGATCTTCTCATTTCTTATAAATTTTATATTTAATGTGTCATTTTTTTTCATAAAAAAGTCTCCCTTAAACTTAATCATATAAACTTTTTTAACTGCTCTAATTCATTTTTTTCTATTCCTTGTTCTTTTTTTACTTCTACATACTTTTCTCCCATGTCTTTTACGTCAAGCAATACATCATCATTTTGTGTATTATTTAATTTACCGTTTTGCACCTCTTCGTTACTTTTTGTACCGTTTTGCACCTCTTCGTTACTTTTTGTACCGTTTTGCACCTCTTTGGTATTATTTGCACCGTTTCGGTGCTCTTTTCTCCTTTTAGGTACACTTTTCTTCTTGACCGTTTCGGTGCTTTTTGCATCGTTTTGCACCTTATCGTTACTTATTACATCCTTTCGCACCCTTTCGGTGCTTTTTGTACCTTTCTGCACCGTTTCGGTATTTATAATAGCTAGCCGATATACTGCTTCTTTAATTGCATCTTTCTCTGAATAACAGGAAGATAGATATTCAGTAATTATCCTATCTTTCTCCTTTTCAGAATTTAAGGTTATATATATTCTCCTACTTGCCATCAGCAGCACTTGCCTTCCATAACAATTCACTCGCTATTTTTGCTCCCTTTACATTGCTGCTTAATGGATCATCATGTATTTTAAAGTTTGGAAGATTTAATTTATTTATATATTCTTCTAACATTAAGCTTGTACCACCTGTAAATATAGTTTTATATGTCTTTATATTTACATATGATTTAATACTATTTAGAATTTCATTTAAAAATTCAGCGTATTGCTTATTAAATATTTTTATTGTTCCATTCTTGATTAACCTTGGTATATCTTCTTCCGTATAATCCTCACCTTTGGCATTTTCCTGTGCCTTTATTTTGCTATAGAAATCAAAGCTGCCTAGTTTAACTGTATTGAGCTTTTGAATTTTGCCATTCTCTAAAACACAAATATTGATTGTACGAGATCCTAAGTCTAATATGCAAACGTCACCTTGTTTATCTTCCTCAGATAAGCTGAAATAAGAAACATAACATTCTGGTAACACTAAGCACTCTTTAATTTTTATTACTCTTTTTTCATCATTGAATTTAAAATTAAATTCTTTGTTTTTTAAACTCCCAATCAGTCTTACTTTATTTTCCATCTGAATTATTGGAAGCAGTAATGTAAGATTAGTTTCAATATTACTTTCCTTGTTTGCTAACGAATTCGCATATAAAAGCTGTGGCAAATAATCTCTCTCTGCTTTATTAAATTCTCTTGATAATTGACCTATGCCAATATAAGTTACGCTTCCTTCTAATTCAATCCTTTGGAATCCATCTTTATAGCTTTGATAATCCATGGAAATTTTGCTTGAAAACATTCCTTTACAACCTTCACCTATGTACTTAATATTCATATTTCCTAAATCAACAACAGTTATTTTCATAATCTATTCCTCCAATTTTTATTTATCTGATCTCATTATTTTTTTGTACCTATCATCGTTCTTCATTTCATCTGCTAATTTCTTATTATCTTTTCGACTTGCATCAAGCAATTTTGCTTCTAAGACATCATAATCATATTCCCTTTGTTTATAGTCGTTAAACTGCGTTTTCCTATATGATGGGCCAGCATTTTTAGAGTAAGTACCTTCTAAAACCTTAATCATGTTGGACTCTTTTATTAACCAATCAAAATTACAAGCTGTCCACTTTCCACTTCGACCTGAAAGGAATTCACTTTTTTCAGCTTTTGTAAATAATTCATAGAACTTTTTAATATCTTTAAAAGTTTTACACCTAGCTTTTAAAGTGTTCTTCCTGCTTTCTGTAATAGTCGTAACCTCAGGCAATGACTTACATATCTTGTTATAAAGCCCTACTATAGCTTTATAATTAGCAGTTTTGGCAATTGAATCTATATCATCATTTACATTTGTTTTTTCCTCATCTTGTTTATCAGAGCTCATTTCATCATTTTTAAAAATTCCAATACCACTCTCATTATCATTTGCAGTATATATATATTCTTTTTTGTTTTTATTTTCTTTTTTGTTTTCTTTTTGTCCACGTATCGTTGACGTATCGTGGTACGTATCGTCAGACATCGCATTATCGCTTGGTTTACCATAAACTGTATTTTTGGTTTTTTCTTCTTCACGTATCGTTGGCGTATCGTACAACGTATCGTTATACGTATCGTCATTAGAAGCTTTATTTTTTTCCTTTGTGGTATCTTTTTCTAACTCATTTATAAAAAGTTGTTTTATTGATACATTCTTTATACTGTCCATAACATAAGCTAATAAAGATTTATCTTCTACTTTAGAAAATTCACTTTTAATACAATCCTCAATAGGTCTACCACCTTTATTTAAGTTAATTTTTCCCCATTCTTTAAGTGCTAACTCATGTGTATTTTTGTTATATCTAATAAGCTTGTGGTGCTCTTCAAATCGTGATATAAGACTATTTATAGATTCAATAGTGTATCCAATTTCAAATGACATAAATTTAGGTGTTATTCTATATACACCTATTTGTGTTGTACATGAATTTGTTAGAAGATATAAATAAAAAAATTTATCTTCCGGTGTAAACTCTTCTAATATTTTCGGATCTTCCCAAAAGTTTGTATAAACGTATCTATACTTAGCCATTAATTTACCTCCTTCAAAAATTTAAAAAATTATGCTATAATAAAGCTAAGTTGTTTTAGAAAATAATCTTGATAAACCCTCTGCAAAGGGTTTATTTTTTTAAGATAAATATCATCGACATTATTAATACCATTCAATTTGGTTATTTTTATTTCTGTAAACTCTAAGCCATCCCCACGTAAGATTAACTTTAATTGCAAGCTCCTTACCTGGTTCTTTAAATTTTTCATAACCAATTACGTCCTCTTTTATTTCATTACTCTGCAACTTTAAATATTGTTCAAATAAAAGCTGTTCCTTTAATTTTCTAATATTATTTCTTAATGTAATTTTTCTTCTGTGTATCTTTTTAGCCTCTAACTGTGTATCCCCACCATTTGCTGTTAGCTCTGAAAATTCCTTCGCTAGCTTCGTGATTTTCAATATAATTTCATCAATTTTACTCATTTCAATCACCCCTTAAAGCTTTATCTCAAAATCATTTTTTTAGAGTATCATATTTCTATAAAATGTAGAATTTATGGTTTTGACAATCATGTTGATGATGCTGAATTTTGTCAGCAATGCAGAAACAATCTGAATAATTATTCTACAAGTGAATTATGTATTTGTAACAATAATGTGATGAACCTTTTGTACTCCCATATGACGCTAACTACTATCCCTAATGTGGTTCTTCAACAGCATTAAGTTACTCTAAAAATGAATAGGTTATCTCTTTTCCACAATTCATGCAAAATTTAGGTTTAACTCCTTTAAGCAGTGTAATTTTATTTATATTATTGCAGTGCTGACATTTTGCAATTAACACTTCTTTCCCATCTTCTTTAACTTTCTTTTTTAGGTTTCTTTTATCTTTCACTCTTCTCACCTCCTTACCTAAACTAAAAAACTTGATTCTCTAACCATATTAATTTCACACAGTTCTTTTTTGATCAGTTAAATTGTTTAACCAATTAATTAACTTATCTCTATTTACTAGAACTTTCGTTCCAACTTTAAAATATGGGAAATCCGTATTCTCTTTATAGACAAGTTCCCAAAGCTTATTTTTGCCAATACCAGATAGCTTACAAGTTTCATCAAGTGTCATTGTAAGCTTGTCTTTCTTTTCACTTTTCAAGGCTTCGCTAATGGCCTCTTCTATAGTTTCTTTTAATTCTTCCTTTGTAATCTCCATTTACATTGCCCTCTTTCTTAATAATTTGTCTAGCACTTCGACATATAGTAAAATTTTGTTGAAGTGAGGTGTTTTATGAATTATAAAAAATTAATAAATATTAAAAGTGAATTTAATTTACTATCCAAAACTCTGATAAATTCTACCCTAGATACATTCATTACTGATCTTTTAGATTAACTACCTTTTAGTTATACTGTCTGAAATTTCTTTAAACATTAATTCATCTGAGAATTTCTGTAATTTATCTAGTGCATTAACCACTTGTTTTGATGGCAAATCACAAATATTAACAGTCATAGTAACTTTCCCAGAATCTAATATTGCACTTTTTTCAAAATTTTTATTTAATATTTTATTGGATTGATTTTTATATTCTAATATATTAGTAACTCTCTTAAATGCATCAAATAAGCCATCATTTTTAGTTTGCCTCTGTGCCAGATCTTTAGAATTATTCTTACCTTCTAATTGTTTACTCATTTATATCGCCTCCTTGTACAATGAGACATAACATTAAATAATTTATTTCTGGAGTATTCATTCCATAGTCTTTAACAATTTGAAAATCTTAAACAGTACTTTGTTAACAATTATTTATTCAATAACTAATTATTTTGTTCCTTTTTGACACTATAAATTTACAAAAATATCATCTTTTTCATAATTAAGAGTATTTTTAATTTTCATAGCAAGATTTAAAGAAGGATTTTTATTTCCAAGTTCTATATTAGTATAAGTTGTCCTACTTATATTTAAAACATTAGCTATTGATTTATGCGTAAATCCTTCTTTTAACCTTATTCTTTTCAATCTTATTCTCATGCTTTCGCCTCCTGTTACAAAAAGAAACATTTAATAATTTTATTATAGTGTCTTTTAGGAACATTGTCAATAATTTTAATTTATTTAGTTCATTATAGACACTAATGTTTATTTTAGACACGTTTTATATTAATATTATCTATATGGAGGTGTTCAATAGTGACATTTGGTGAAGTACTAAAAAGATTACGTGATTCCAGAGGCTTAACTCAGCAAGACATAGCAACTCTTTTAAAAGTTGGAAGATCAACTATAGCTGGTTATGAAACAAAGGGAAAACAACCAGACTTTGAGAAATTAAAAATTTTAGCAAATTTTTTTAACGTTACTATAGATTACTTATTAGGTAGAACAGATGAAATAAATTATAGTTCAACAAATGACAAAATAACTAAATCATTAAGTGATGATCCTGAGTTATCTGAGTTTTGGAATACATTAAAAGAAAGAGAAGATTTAAAATTATTGTTTAAACAAACTAAAGATTTATCTCCAAATGACGTTAAAAAGATTATAAGAATTATAAAGGCTATTGAAGATGAAGAAGATAAAAACGATGTTTAACTAGAAACCTTTATACATATATGAAAGGGTGATTTTTTGAATATACTAGATAAACCTCTTTTAAAAGCTCTTCTAAATGAAGATATTCCTTTTGAAGAAGTTATGAATACATTTAACATAAAAACAACTATAGCCTGCAACCTTCCAGTAAGCATTTTAGGCTTTGTTTATTTAAGTAAACGTGGAAATTACCATTTAATACTAAATGGTAATATAAATTACAATTCTCAATGTAAGGTATTTATTCATGAAATTAAGCACATAGCTTATGATATGCCTAATATCGGTTACATTATAGGATTGGACATGCAGTATACATACATGGAAAAATCCGCTGACAATTTTGCTAATAATTTATATAATGCTAGGTAGCTCATATTATAAAATGAGTTTTATTTTTTACCCTACTAAGAAAATTTTGTATTATTTGTTCATATATTTAATGGCGGTGATAAATTGGAAAATAAAATGACTGAAATAACATCATATTTAAGAAGTGCAGTTGCTGCACAAGTTAATAAGAAAATAGATTTTAAAAAAGATAATTATTTTTACTTTTCTTTTGATGAACTTATTAATGGTAAAATTAATGAATCTATTTTTAAAAATTTAACTAAAAAATCTAAAAAAGAAAAAGACAGCATAAATGTGATAATTGTTGCAAAGACAATAAAAACTATTTTTGATTCTCAAGAAAGGAAAAGCAGCAATTTCGAAGACTTGACAGGTATATATTATATTCCAGCTATTCTGAATAAAAATGGCAAACTACAATATGCTGAAAAAAAACTTCCTTGGATACCAAGAGAATTTCTCCAACCAATGATTGAAGATACACTATCAATGGGAAATTATGAAGATTATGATAATTATATAAGCAAAAGTATAGGACGAATATATAAGATAAGAAATTGGAATGATTACATTGAATTTGTTAAGGATATTTATGAAAATATTACTAATTGTAAGTTTTTAGACAATAAATTAATAAATACTGACTCAAATAACAACCAATTACATGTTAAACTTGAAGATAATGTTTATATTCTTAATGATAGTACTGTAAATGTTACTGAATGGATATTAAAATTATATGATAGCATTATTGATAAAAATGAAAATTCTAAGCTTTATGAGAATTTTATTAACTTAAATTTCCATGAACAATCAGATTTGAAAAAAAATAATATAGATGCAATGAACAAACACTGTGGTCAAATGGGTGGAGAATATCCATTATCTCCTTCACAAAGAGAATGTATTAATCATTTTACAAACATGTCAAATGGTGAAATTTTAGCAGTTAATGGACCTCCTGGTACAGGTAAAACAACTTTACTTCAATCTATAGTTAGCAACATGTATGTAGAGAAAGCACTTAAAGGAGAAAAACCACCTCTTATAGTTGCTTCATCTACAAATAATCAAGCTGTTACTAATATAATAGACTCTTTTGAAAAAATAAAAGTTATGGGCTATGGTAATCTTGAAGAAAGATGGATAGATGGAGTACATAATTTTGCAGTATATTTTCCAACTTCTAAAAAGATGGAAAAAGCAACTAATAAAGGGTATCACTGTACCAATATGAACGGTAAAAGCTTCGTTTCAGATATTGAAAAAACAAAAGAGAATTCTAGAAAAAAATTATTATCCAAGTGCAGTGATTATTTTAATGTTAATATTACAGACTCAAATATTTGTGAAGAAAAAATACATGAATTATTATGTCAAATTGAAGATATTAGAAAAAATATTTTGAAATTAACTAATAGATTTGAAGTGTATAACATCAATGGAAAAACAATAAAAGAATTTTCAGAATTTCTAGAACAAAAATGTGACTTTTTGAAAAAAAGTATAAAATCAAATAGATCAAGAGTTGAAGCATGGAGAAAACATTTTAAAGAAATGCCAATACTATATAAACTATTAAAATTTCTAAACAGCTATAAATCTAAAATACAAACAAGAAATAACCTATTTATTGAACCAGAAGAAACATTTTTAAATAAATCTATGAATATTGAAGAAATAGAAGGAAAATACAGCGATTTAATTAATAAATCAAGAAATAAAATAAATGACTTAAGGGATACATCTTCTGATATAAATAATTATAAAAATTATCTAATAAGATTGGATAAATTAAATATTCATATTTTTAATAAAAAAGTAGAAAAAAATATTATTGCTAGTTTAGATAAAATGAATGAAAAAATGGATACAACTCTTAGATATATTGAATTTTGGTTATCAGTACATTACTATGAGTGTAGATGGATTAATCACAAATACAAACTAACTGAGAATCAAAGAGGAAAAACATTTAAAGATGTTCTTGATATATTATATACTCGATTGAGTATGGTTACTCCATGTTACGTAATGACGTTCTATCAGATTCCAAAAAATTTCTTGTCTTTCGATAAGAGTTATCTATATAACTATATAGATTTATTGATTGTAGATGAAGCCGGTCAAGTTTCACCAGAAATAGCTGCATGTTCTTTTGCATTAGCAAAAAAAGCTGTTATCGTAGGAGACACAGAACAAATAAAACCTATTTGGAATATCAGCAGAGCATTAGATATTTCACTGGCTATTGAAAATGGTGTAATTTCAAGTAAAGATAACTTTAAAACACTTTCTGATTCTGGTATAAATGCATCCGAATCAAGTGTTATTAAGGCTGCCTCAAAACATTGCAAATATAAAAAATTTAAAGATGATGATATGGGAGGCTTATTTTTAAGTGAACATAGAAGATGTTATGATGAAATTATTTGTTATTGTAATGAATTGGTATACAAGGGAAGGCTTGAACCTTTACGTGGAAAAGGTACTGATGACGAAAAATATAAATTAGATAAAATTCCTCAAATGGGATACAAACAAATTGATACTATCTCTTCAAGTAAATTAGGAAGTAGCAGATATAATAAAAAAGAGGCAATTGAAATAGCAAAATGGATTAATGAAAATTTTGAAATGATTAAAAATGCATATACTAGTGAAAATTCTAAAAATTTAGTGGGAATCATTACTCCATTTAAAGCACAGGTAAGTTGTATACTAAATGAACTTGGAAATCAAGTACCCAAATATATCAAAGAAAATATAGATGTTGGTACCATTCACGCTTTTCAAGGTGCTGAAAGAAGAATAATAATAATGTCTACAGTATATGGAAGAAATGATGGTTGTCATTTTATAGATGCTGATAAAAGTATGTTAAATGTTGCTGTTTCCCGTGCAAAAGATAGTTTTCTAGTCTTTGGAGATATTAGAAGTTTGCAAGGCTCTAACATGGATGCAAGCAATTTATTAAAAAAGTTTATTATTAAACATAAAATTTAACAAAACGTGATCAGTTATCCCATAAAAGAAATATGATATAGATATCACTTATCGGCAGATAACAATGGTTTTCTATATACCTATATCTCATAAAGTTGCATAACAGGAAAATTTTTCTCATAAAAAGCCTATAGTCTTGGAAACTGATTTTCTGTAAAAAGAATTCTGCTTTTGATTATAATAGATTAAAGAAAACTCGCACTTATAAGAGTGCGAGTAATTCACAAATAGTTAAAATACTTTAAGGAGGTGGTTTACATGTAACCATATATTTTTTTAGTTTTATAAGAACATATGTTTTAAAAGGAGTGATTGTATGGCAAGTAAAACAAATTATACTAAAAACGGTAAAAGATATTACAGAACTACAGCAACACTTGGAAGAGATTCTGATGGAAAATTAATTAGAAAGGAGTTCTATGGTCTTAATAAATCAGATGCAGAAAACAAAAAAGATGAATACTTAAATAACATTAAAAATGGATTAAATATTAATTTTGATAAAGCTTGTTTAGGTGATCTAATGCATACTTGGTTATTTGAAGTAAAAAAAATCGCAGTAAAACCTAGTACATTTACAAGATACGAAGGAATTTTTAGAATTTATATAAAATCAAGTGGGCTCTATCAAATGAAATTAGATGATTTAAAATCCATTCAAATTCAAAGATATTACAATAATCTTGCTAACAATGGTAAAAGTGCAAGTGTAATTAAAAACTTAAATAAACTATTAAAATCATTCTTTAATTATGCAGTAGATGAAGGATATTTACTAAGAAATCCTTGCATAGGTAAAAAAGTTGTTATTCCTGGAGCAAAGGAAGAGACCAAACGGGAAATTAAAATTTTTACAAATGAAGAAATACACAGCTTAAATAAGGCTTTAGAAAATCACAGATTAAATGCTCTTATATTATTAGCACTAGGAACAGGTTTAAGACAAGGTGAATTATTAGGGCTAAAATGGAGCGATATTGACTTCGATAAAAAAGTTTTAAAAGTTCAAAGAAGCATTAAAGAAGTTTACTTTATTTCAGAAAACGGTACTAGAGAATTAAAAACTATTGAGCAATCTCCAAAGACTAAAAATTCAATTAGGACTGTGCCTATACCATCTTCACTAATTCCAATATTGAATAAGCAAACTACTCAACAAAAATTGGACAAGTTAAAAGTTGGATCTTCTTATACTAAAAGTGATTATGTTTTTACAACTCAATTAGGAACAACAATAAATGCACAGAACCTAACTAAAAGTTACAAAAGAATATTGGAAAAAGCAAAAATTCCTTACAAGAAATTTCATTCTTTACGTCATACCTATGCTACAAAATTATTTGAAAAAAATGTACCAATAAAAACAGTTCAAATGTTATTAGGTCACAGTGACATTTCAACAACATCAAATATTTATACTCACGTTATGCCTGAGAAAAAAATTGATGCTGTTGAAAAATTAAATGATTTATTTATTATTTAACTGTGAGAATTTACACATCTTTTTAATTTTATTTTTCTAGTGTGGGAAAAGTGTGGGAAAATAAAAAATAAGCCAATCCGCAATTTTGCGAACCCGCCTATATCAAAGGGTTTGGTGCACCCAGTGGGAGTCGAACCCACGACCTCCAGATTCGAAGTCTGTAACTCTATCCAGCTGAGCTATGGATGCATATAATAAAAAATAAGCTTAGATTTAAACGCAATGTTCAATTCTAAGCTATATTCTCTAAGTTTTGGAGCGGGTGAAGGGAATCGGACCCTCATAACTAGCTTGGAAGGCTAGCACTCTACCACTGAGTTACACCCGCATATTATGGAGCGGAAGACGAGATTCGAACTCGCGACGTTCACCTTGGCAAGGTGACGCTCTACCACTGAGCCACTCCCGCAATAATTAATAATAGTTATTTATATATCACCATTAATATTTCAATTTAAATGGTGCAGGTGAAGGGACTTGAACCCCCATGTCTAAGACACTAGATCCTAAGTCTAGCGCGTCTGCCAATTCCGCCACACCTGCACGTTGGTGGCTTACCGGGGAATCGAACCCCGGACAACATGATTAAAAGTCATGTGCTCTACCAACTGAGCTAGTAAACCATACTTTATTTAATTATTTTTAAAATTGGCTGGGATGGCAGGATTCGAACCTACGAATGCAGCAGTCAAAGTGCTGTGTCTTACCACTTGACGACATCCCAACAAATGGGGTGAATAAAGGGACTCGAACCCTTGACATCCAGATCCACAAACTGGCGCTCTACCAACTGAACTATACCCACCATATGGTGCGCCTTCAGGGACTCGAACCCTGGGCACCCTGATTAAGAGTCAGGTGCTCTACCAACTGAGCTAAAAGCGCATATTTTATGACATTTAAGTAACTACTTATTTAAAAAACTTGTAAAAGTATATACAAATGAATTTAAATAATGGTGCGTCTTAAGGGATTCGAACCCCCGGCCCACGCCTTAGAAGGGCGTTGCTCTATCCAGCTGAGCTAAAGACGCATATTTTATTATATTATGTTACTTTGGAGCGGGTGAAGGGAATCGAACCCTCATAACTAGCTTGGAAGGCTAGCACTCTACCACTGAGTTACACCCGCATCATGGTCGGGGTGACAGGGCTTGAACCTGCGACCTCATGGTCCCAAACCACGCGCGCTCCCATCTGCGCTACACCCCGATATACATTTTCATGTATCCGCTCTCTCGGCGACAAAAATTATTCTACACTATACGAAACTATTCGTCAAGCTTTTTTTAATTTTTTTTTGAAATTTATATGTTTTTTATGCTTGGATGAACAATATTGTCAGATATATCTATAATTGCCACACTATTTTTTTTGTTCCTTGGAAGGCTTGCGCTTCCTGGGTTTATAAACCATATCTCATCTTCAAATTCACTTAAAGCTACATGTGTATGACCAAATAAGACTATATCCGCTCCAACCTCTCTAGCCTTGTATTTAAGGTTTAAAAGTGTAGCTTTGACATTATAATGGTGTCCATGAGTTATAAAAAACTTTTTATTTTCAATTATTGCTATAGTTTCAGAAGGAACATCTTCTCCATAATCACAATTTCCTCTTACATATACTATTTTACCACTATAATATTTTTTTAATTCACTTACATCTTCAGTATTATCACCAAGATGTATAATGATTTCGCATTTCTTTAGACTAAGTGCTGCTTTTTTTATGTATTCTTTATTCATATGAGTATCACTAACTACCCCTACTAACATGTAAAGTCCACCTCTTTTAATTTATCTTCAAGTTCTTTTAACGCTCTTCCCCTATGGCTTATTGAATTTTTTTCACCTTCACTAGCCTCTCCAAAAGTCTTCTTTAATTCAGGAACATAAAAAAGAGGATCGTATCCAAAACCGCTTTTGCCTCTTTCTTCATCTATGATATATCCTTGTACTTCCCCTTTAACTTTAATTACTTTTTCACTATTTATAATTAAAACTATAGAGCATACAAATTTAGCTTTTCTCTCTTCCTTTGTATTTTTGTTTATAAGGAGTTTTAAGAGCTTTTCATTATTCTTCTTATCATTACCATGCTCACCACAAAACCTTGCTGAATATATACCTGGTGCGCCATTCAAAGCTTCTACGCAAAGACCTGAATCATCTGCAATTACCATTTCACCTGTAACGTCATATATAGTCTTTGCTTTTTTATATGAATTTTCCATAAAAGTAGTACCATCTTCAACAACATCTATGTCTATTCCCTCGTCCTTAAGAGAAACAATTTCTAAATTAAATTGGGATAGAATCTTTTTTATTTCTTTTATCTTCCCTTGATTATTACTGGCAACTATTAACTTTTTCATACTATACCTCTTTAGTTATTATTTTTTTTTATTTTAGATATTTTAAAAAGTTCATCACTCTTAGGAGGCTGAACAGTACATTCACAATTATCTTTAACTATAGCCTGCCCGTCTTTAGTTACTTTACCTATTATTCTTGCTTCAATTTTATTTTCTTTTAGCTTTTCAACTAATTTACTGCCATCTTTAGCTGTTATAAGCATGCTCCCTGAAGAAATAAATCTCAGTGGATCTATTTTAAATTTACTGCAAATTTTTAAAGTTACAGTACTTAGCGGCATTAATTTATCGTACACTAAAAAACCACAGCCACTTGATTTTGTAACTTCCCAAAGAGCCCCTAGGACTCCACCTTCTGTTATGTCATGCATAGAATTTGCACCAAATTTCCCAGCAAGTTCTCCCTCTTTTACAACACTTATATGATTAATATAATCTTTTGCCTCTTTAACTTCATCCTCAGTGATAACTCCTTTAAGTTCTTCCCCACTATCACTTACTGCTATAAAAGTACCTTCCATTCCAAGCTTTTTTGTGACTATTATATCATCACCTATTTTAGCTCCATTGGTACCTATAGCAGAATTTTTCTTTGTTTTCCCAATTGCAGTACATGATACAACCATTTTATTTACAGCTTCAGTAACCTCTGTGTGTCCTCCAAGTATTGCTACCTGGAGTTTTTCACACTCTTTATTTATTTCGCACATAACCTCTTTAATATCTTCTATAGTGCTTCTTTTAGGTGCAAGTATAGTAACTAATATACCTAGAGGCTTTACCCCACAAGAGGCAATGTCATTACAATTTATATGAACAGCAAGCTTTCCACTGCCTTTTTCAGCTCCTGTAATAGGATCCGTTGATAAAACACATTCATAGTCTCCAAACTCAACTACACTGCAGTCCTCACCAATGCCTCCACTTATCCTAACATCGTCTCTTTTGACTCCTCTATTGTTATCAATTAATTCCTTTAAATCTTCGGAATCAAGTTTGCCAATTTTCATAGAATTCTTCCTTTCCTAAGCTTGTATATGTACACATTTGAATTTACAGTTCATATAATGTTACATAGGAATAATAGGTGGTGTTATTTTGAAATATATAGGACCTTTTCTAAAACTTAATTATCTAAGTAAACAGAACATAGAAAATGAGCTGTTTAATCTTGCAAAAGAAAGTGAAAAAATGCTGGTATTTCACTCAAAATTTGGAGTTGTAAGTGAAGAAAAATATCCAAGATATCAAACCAAACCTAATAATGATATTATCACATTTGAATCATTTTCTCCACTATTATGCATTTATAGAAAAGCTGATGCGAAATTATCAAAGAATGATAATAAACTTATATTTAATAATGATAAACTAAAAAAGGAAGTACCTGTATTCAGTAATGCTTATATGACATTATCATTGTTAGAGCTTACAAAATACTATAAAAACATGCCAAATACAAAACATTCATCTAGCAATCTATATAATATTTACATGAGTCTTGCTGAAAATCAATTGGAATTTTATTTAACATATTTAAGAAACTATGAGGGAGTATTTACAGACAAAAAAGACATATCTTACGAAAAAGAATTCAAATTTGAAAATTGTGCTAAAAATTTTGTATTTTCAGACCAATGTTCAATTATGTGTGCTTTTTACTTATGCTCAATTTTAACAAATAATAAGTATAAAAAACAATATGAAACTTTTGCCTTTGATATATTTAAAGTAGTAAACGGCTTTAAAGATAATCTTTATTCCCTTTCTTCCATGGAAATTTTAAAGATATGTATATCACTTAATATATTCTATCATTACAGTAAAAATAAAGATGTTCTCCTTCTTTTACTTGATTTGTATGACTATGCAAAAGAAAACTTTGATAAAGATGTCCTTGAAGAGCACTGTTTTTTCTGTATAAATTCTTTTTTACTTTATAAAAGCACTGATATCATAAAATTTAAAGAGAGTACAAAAAAATCCTTTAAAAAACTTTCAAAATTATATAATGAAAATACAGGTATATTAGAAACTGAATCAGATAAAAAAGAGAAAGATAAGGACAAAGAGAAAGATAAAAAAGAGAAAGACAAGAAAAAAAACAAAGATAAAGATAAGGATAAGAAAAAAGAAAAGGATAAAGAAAAGGATAAAGAAAAAGATAAAAAAGAAAAAGAAATAAAATACAGTGCCATTGACCTTTTGTCATATCTTTTATGCAATATTATATGCTTTAAAGAAGATGATAAGCATTCTGTAGGTTCACCTCTATCAAGTTTTTTTAAAACTTATATAGTTGAATCAGGAATAATAGACAGCTGGCCAAAAGAACCTGCCCTTGATGACATTGAACGATATAAAAATTTTTCCATGGAATCAGGAGACCTTTTAAGCGAACAAAATTTTAAAATGCAGTCTATTAAGACTCCTGAAGAAAGCCTAATGCTGCCTGTTTTTCTAAAAGAAATTTCCTACAGCAAAAAGAAAAATTGTTTTTCAAAATCAAAAACTTCTTTTAATACAAGTGAAAATATGTTCTTTTTCTTTTTATTTATATATCTTTTCAGCCCTAATTATACTGCTACATCTGAATAAAAAATTAATTGCCTGCGTATAAGCTATCAATTTCAATATTGCCAAATTTGTTAAAACTAATACCCTTTACAAAAGTTTTATAGCAGGCATTTATTCTTTTAGTATAAAGAGGTATAAATGGCATATCATCTTGAAGTTCTTGAATACATTCTATATAAAATGTATTTTTTTCTTTTGCATCGTAAGTTACCTTTGCATCATAAAGCAAATTATCATATACACTGCTTTTATACCCATAAATATTTTCATAATAACCACTCTGCCATTTTTCAAAGAAAGACATTACGTCATCATATTTCAAACTATAATCTCCTAGATATATGTCATAATCTCCAGATTCAATTACATCTTTTATATCACTTTTGCTGTATCCTACTGCTTCAAATTTTATTTTTGGTGCACCTACTAAATTTAAGTTACTATTTATATTGTCTATGAGAGCCATACACCCACTTCTATTAAAGCCTTCGTCTAAATACACTATTTTAATTGTTTCATCGTTATACAGACTATTTTTAAGGCATTCTGATGCTGCGTACTTAGAACTACAAGGTAAATTTACTAAACCCAGTGATGTATTCATTGAATTAGGGAAAAAAGAATAATTTACACTTTCATTATCATACTTTATTTTATTTTGAAGTGAAGTTCTATCAATTGCAAAATTAATAGCTTTTCTAAAATTTGAGTTATTTGCAAAGTTACTGCTTTTTAAGTTAAAAAACAATGTCTTTACTGAAAAGCTGTTAAAATCACTCTCTTCATTTTTTTCTTTTAGATCTTTTATTTCTGTAGCTGGTGGGTTTAAAAATATATCTATATTATTATAGGTTTCAAAATCTGCCATTGAAAAATCGCTGCCATTTTTATCTTGTGCTAATGTAATTTTATTACTTTTGACTCTATTTTTAAACACATAATATTGATTCTTATGTAAAACTATGCTTCCACTTTTATTTACTTTTTCGATTTCAAATGGTCCTGAGTAATTTATTTCATTGAAATTAGTTTTCCAATTTGAAAGTTCTTTACTAGAAGTTCTAAGCCCATATATTGGCTGGCTTAAAAGTTTAAGAAAATATGGTGCTTTATAGTTAAGTCTTATCTGCAGAGAATTTTTTGAAATAGCATTTATTGCAACAGAAGAGAACTCACTTTTACCATTAACAAAGTCACTAACTCCATATATAATACTCAGTTGATCCTTATAAATACTGTTATATTTTGAATTTAATATCATTTTAAAAAAATCACAAAAATTCTGTGCAGTTATGTCCTTTCCATTGCTCCATTTTATACTATCTTTTAAAGTAAAAGTGTACACAAGTCCATCCTTTGAAATGCTGCAATCCTTCGCAAGTGCATATTCATATCCAGAGGGTTTATTATCATCTTGCCTTAAAAGCCCTTCAAAAACTGAAGATGCAAGTTCACTTGCATTAGAAGATGACCCATCCAGTTTTATAAGGTCTTGAGGAAGTTTACCTATATCAAATACAATGTAATGATTGTCCTTTGAAATTACCTCTATATCATCTTTTTTTTCAAAACATCCTGTACACAAAACACAAATTATAATGAAATTTATAAAAATGTATAGTAATTTATTATTCATAAATATTACCTTTTCCCATTAATATATTTTATCTATTATATTTTCCATAATTGTATTATTTTATACATTAAATCTTTTTTTAATATTTAAAGTCAATTCTTTTATAGATAACATATTAATCAAAATTTTGTGATATAATACTCATATACCAATTTTAAAGAAACAATTAAGCAAAATAAAATTTTAAATTTTAATGGAGGGACTAAACAATGCTGCTTGCATTAGAAATAATTGCAGTTTTATCCATGGTTACATTTATGTTCTTAAGTATATGGGGCTTTATTGTAGCAAAACAAATGTATGGACAGATGAGATACAAAAACTATCTTATGGAAAAAATGAATAAAAACATTGAGCTAATTTTAAAAAATAGCCCAAAAAATTTAAATGAAAAATTAAATGAAGAAAAAAATAATAGTAATAAATCAAGTGAAAATGATGCAATAAATGCTTATGACTTCACAGCACATGAAACCGAAAAAAAAGAAGCTTAAAAAAAAGCCGCCTATATTTAGGCAGCTTTTTTTCTAATATTTTTTAATTTCTTCACTCATAAGTTTATTTACAATTTTCGGATTTGCCTTTCCTCTTGTCTCTTTCATTACAAGTCCAATAAGGAAACCTAGTATTCTTGTTCTTCCACTCTTATAATTTTCAATTGAATCCTGATTACTATCTAAAACTTTCTTTATAACTTCAAGAATAGCCCCTTCATCACTGTTTTGTATAAGTCCCTTTTCTTCAACTATTTTCTTTGGTGATTCACCTGTTTTAAACATATCTTCTATAACCTTTTTACCTATGGCATTGGATATTGTTGATGAATTTATAAGTTTAATAAGATCTGCTAGATCTTCTGGTTTAAACTTAAGGTCTTGAGTCCAAGTTGCGTCTTCTTTCATTATCCTTGATATATCACCCATTAACCAGTTTGATGCTGATTTTGCATCGCCGGATAATTTTGCTGTTTTTTCAAAGAAATCTGCCATAGACATTGTAAGAGTTAAAACACCTGCATCATATTTAGGTATGCCAAATTCTTTTACAAATCTCTCTTCTTTTTCAAATGGAAGTTCAGGTATAGTCTTTCTTATGCCTTCTATCCACTCATCATCAATATTAAGAGTTACAAGATCGCCTTCTGGGAAATATCTGTAGTCATTTGCAAATTCCTTACTTCTCATAACTTCAGTTATATTCTTTGAATCATTCCATCTTCTTGTATCCTGTGAAAGCTTTTCTCCACTTTCTATAGCTTTTATCTGTCTTGCCTTTTCATATTCAAGTGCCTTTTCAAGTGCTTTAAAAGAGTTCATATTTTTAATTTCTGTTCTAACTCCAAATTCCTTTGAACCCTTTTTCATAACTGAAATGTTGGCATCACATCTAAGTGATCCTTCTTCCATTTTACAATCTGAAACTCCAATACATGAAAGTATACTTTTTAACATTTCAAGATATTTAACAGCTTCCTTTGGGCTTCTCATATCTGGTCTTGAAACAATTTCGGCAAGAGGAACACCACATCTATTAAAATCTACAAGTGTACCTGCATCAGTATGTAAAAGCTTACCTGCATCTTCTTCTATGTGAATTCTTTCAACGCCAATACTCTTTTTTGTTCCATCTTCAAATTCAATGTCAATATGTCCATCTCTACATAATGGAAGTTCATCTTGAGTTATTTGATAATTTTTAGAACAATCTGGATAAAAATAATTCTTTCTATCCATTCTACTTAACTTTGTTATTGAACAATTAAGTGCAAGTCCTGCCTTTATTGCATAGTCAACAACCTTTTTATTTAAATGTGGAAGTGAACCTGGAAGTCCCATACATACAGGACAAACATGGGTATTAGGCTGTCCTCCAAATTCAGTTGTACATCCACAGTATATTTTAGTTTTAGTTGAAAGTTCTGTATGAACTTCTAGTCCTATTACAACTTCATATTCCATTTTTTTCACCATCCTTAATCTACACTTTTATTATGCCAATTAGTTGAAGCTTCATAGCTGTATGCAAGATTAAACAGCGTATCTTCTCTAAAATAATTTCCCATTAATTGAAGTCCTACTGGAAGTCCATCTACAAAGCCGCAAGGAACTGATATTGCAGGAATTCCAACAATATTAACAGGTACAGTATATATATCTGATAAATACATTGACATTACATCTTTTGATTTATCTCCAAATTTAAAAGCAGTTGTAGGTGATGTTGGTGAAACAAGTGCATCTACTTCTTTAAATATGTTTTCAAAATCATTTTTTATAAGTCTTCTGACTTTAAGTGCCTTCTTATAATAAGCATCATAATATCCTGCTGAAAGTACATAGGTTCCAAGCATTATTCTTCTTTTAACTTCACTTCCAAAGCCTTCACTTCTTGATTTTATATATATATCAATTGCATCGCTAGCTTCTTTTGATCTGTGACCAAATCTTATTCCATCAAATCTTGCAAGGTTTGATGATGCTTCAGCTGATGATAGTATATAGTAATCCGCAAGTGAATACTGTGAAAGAGGAACTGACACTTCTTTTATTTCAGCGCCGTTGTCTTTAAGAACTCTTATTGCATCTTCAACACATTTTCTTACATCTTCATTAAGTCCTTCTCCAAAGTACTCCTTTGGTATACCTATTTTCTTTCCTCTTAAGTCCTTTGTAAGATACTTTGAATAATCAGCTACTGGCTTATTAACTGTTGTAAAATCATTTTTGTCTACGCCTGAAATAGTCTGTGCTAAAAGTGCACAGTCTTCAACGTCTCTACCTATAGTTCCAACTTGATCAAGGGTTGATCCAAAGGCAACAACTCCATATCTTGATACTCTTCCATAAGTTGGCTTTAAACCTACAACACCGCAGAATGATGCTGGCTGTCTTACAGATCCACCTGTTTCAGTTCCAAGTGAAATTGGAGCTTCATAAGCAGCAACTGATGCTGCAGAGCCTCCTGAAGAGCCTCCTGGAACATGGTTTTCATTCCATGGATTTTTAACCTTTTTAAAAGCACTGTTTTCATTTGAAGAACCCATTGCAAATTCGTCCATGTTAAGTTTTCCAAGTATTATTCCATTATTTTCTTTTATTTTTTGTGTAACTGTTGCATCATATGGAGAGATGTATCCTTCAAGTATTTTTGAGCCACAAGTATTTTGCATTCCCTTTACACTTATATTATCCTTTAGGGCTACTGGTGCACCTGCAAGTCCTGTTAATTTTTCGCCACTTTCTATTTTTCCATCTAATCTTTTAGCATCGGCTTTTGCTTTTTCCTTTGCCTTATAGAGATATGCTCCTATTTCTTCATCTTTTTTATCTATTCTATCAAAAAAAGCATCTGTAACTTCGCTTACCTTAACTTCTTTTTTATTTACAAGATCTTTTATTTCATGTGCTTTAAGCTTATGCAGCTCCATTTTATTACCTCCTTTAAAATCCTATTCTTCAATTATCTTTGGTACTACTATATATTCCTCTAATTTTTTAGGTGCGTTGTCAAGAACTGATTTAAGCTCCATTGAATCCTCAATGTTATCTTCTCTATATTTATTTTCAATATAATATGGATTTACTAATATATCCGTATTCTCTGTATCAAGCTCATTTAATTTTTCAACATACCCTAAAACACTATTAAGGCTTCCTATAAGGTTTTCTTTTTCTTCTTCTGTGAAATCAAGTCTTGCAAGATATGCAACATAATCTACATCTTTCTTTGAAACTGCCATGTTATCCCTCTTTTCTTATTAACATATTACTCAAATATTTATGTATCAAAAATTATTCCTAAATTAGATTATACAATATATTATTGTCAAATCTCAAACATTTTAATATTTATCTATAATTTTCCTAATAAAATTTAATGATATTATTAATGATAACAAAAAGGTTACCTTTAAGGTAACCAAGTTTATTTTAATTTACTAATATAAATATATTAATTTAAAAAACACCCATATATATGAAAAACACAGATCCAATGGCAATAAAAGTACAAAAAACAGAATATAACATGTTTTCAGCTCTTTCATTTTTATCTATATTCATTCTAAAAGCCCATATTGCCATAGTAACTGCCATACAAATTTGGAATGTTCTATAGGTATTAAAATAACTTATTTGACGAACAAACAAATATGTAGAAAGTAGTGTACAAATAAGAGCTATCATTGTAATTGAAACGAACAGCCAGCCTGTTAGGTTTAAAGCCTTTCTCATTTTACATCCCCCTATCGCTCTAGAAATAATATTAATTCATTTTTGTAGTTTTGTAAATATCTTTTGGACACAAAATTCTAGTTTTTAAGCATTTCATTAAATTCCTCTTCGGTTATAACTTTCACTCCAAGGTCTAAAGCTTTTGAGTATTTTGAACCTGGATCCTTTCCAACAAGAACATAATCCGTTTTTTTACTTACACTACCTGAAACGTTACCTCCAAGAGCTGCAATTTTTTCTTTTATTGAACTTCGTGAAAAATTCACAAGACTTCCTGTAACAACAACTGTTTTACCATTAAAAGCATTATCAATTATTTCTTCCTCTTCATAATATGGGCTAATTCCTATTTCTAGAAGTTCTTCCACACTATTTTTTATAGTTTCTTCGCTAAAAAATTCAATAATACTCTTTGCTACAATTTCACCTATATCTTGTATTAAAATAAGTTCGTCAAAATCCGCCTTCATTATTTTGTCCAATTTTTTAAATTTTTTTGCAATATCTCTAGCTGTTTTTTTACCCACATTTGGAATTCCTAGTGCAAATATAAATGATGATAATTCACATTTTTTGCTCTTTTCTATTGAATCCATTAAATTTTGAGCTTTCTTATCTCCAAATTTATCCAAATTTAAAAGTTCTTCTTTTTTTATCTTATAAAGGTCTGTAATTGATTTTATATTTAACTTTTCAAATAACTGTTCTGCTGTTTTTTCACTAAAACCCTCTATGTCCATGGCTTCTCTGCTTGCAAAGTGAACTATACTCTTTACCATTTGAGGCTTACAGGAAAGTGTATTTTCGCAAAAATAATGTACTCCATCTTGGATAAGTTCACTATTACAATAAGGACAGCATTCAGGAACCTTTATTTGGATCTCATCCTTATTTTCTTTTGAAACTCCCATTATCTCAGGAATAACATCATTAGAACGCCTTACAAATACAGTACTCCCTATTTTTACACCTTTTCTTTTTATATCATCTATGTTATTTAATGTTGCTCTTTTAACTGTTACACCTGCAAGTTCCACAGGCTCCAGTATAGCTGTTGGAGTTACTCTTCCGCTTCTACCAACATTCCACTCTACATCTAAAAGCTTTGTTGTGGCTTCTTCAGCTTCAAATTTATAAGCTATTGCCCACTTTGGAAATTTTATAGTATATCCTAGAAGTTCCCTTGTTCTCATGTCATCAATAGCAATTACTATTCCATCAATATCATAATTTAAATTTGGTCTTAGTTCTCTTATATACTCAATTTCCTTTTTAATATCTTCAATACTTTTACATTCTTTTATGTAATCATCCACAGGAAATTTCTTTTCAATTAAGAACTTCATCATTTCACTATAGGTTTTAAAAGGCTTGCCCTCATTGTAACCTACGTCATAAAAATAAGCTATTAAATTTCTCCTTGCAGTTTCTTTTACATTTAAATTTCTAAGAGCACCTGCTGCACCATTTCTCAGGTTCTTAAGAGGTACCTTGGCATTTTCATTGTACTTTTCAAAAGCATCTTTTGACATAAGCGCTTCACCATGAGCTTCAATTACAGCATCATTTGATATTTTAAGCGGCAGTGATTTTATTGTTCTCGCCTGTGCTGTTACATCTTCTCCAATAACACCTGTACCTCTTGTAGCTGCTATTGTCATAATTCCCTCTTCATTATATGTGCAATTTATAGTTAGCCCATCAAATTTTTTTGTAACTATATATTTTATATTAGGAAGCTTATCCTCATGACTGTCATTATAATCTTTAACGAATTTAACGTTTCTATCATGCCACTGAACCAAAGTCTCCACAGCTTGTGCCTTATCAAGACTCCACAAACTTGCCTTATGTGTATACTTCTTGAATTCAGGAAGAACTACATCACCAACTCTAACAGTTGGTGAATAGGGAAGAATATTTCCTGTTTTTTCTTCAAGTTTTCTTAATTCATCATATTTTTTATCATAATCAACATCTGAAACAGTAGAATTATCTAAAGTATAATATTCGTAAGCATATTTATTAAGTTCTTTTATTAATTCTTCCATCTGTTTTAATTCATTATCCATAGACTAATTACTCCATTCACATTTATATAATCTCAAGAGGTGCCAAATCAAGCCTGAAATTTTTAATTCCCATATTGTCAAAGGCAATAGTAAGACTTGTATTCCCATCTTTTTTACTTATTGAAACAATAGTTCCAAGTCCAAATTTTGCATGCTTAACTTTTCTTCCAACGGATACTTCCTTTTCACAAAGGGGCTTTGCCTTTTCTTTTTCAAGAGCAATTTCATCAATTACAGCTGGTCTTTCATGGCTTTCAAATCCACCTCTAAAAAATCTATCTACTTTGTTTTGCGGGAAACTTCTGCTGCTTTCTCTACCATATGAATTTCTTCTTTCATTTTCCGCTAAAAGCTGCACATTTTCTTTTAAATCTTTAGGTATTTCATTTATAAAATCTGACTGTGCATATGCTACCATTCTTCCAAATACCCTTCTTGTCTCAGCTGAAGTCATATAGAGTTCTTCCTTGGCTCTTGTTATACCAACATATGCAAGTCTTCTTGACTCTTCCATTTCAGCAAAATTGTTTAATGAAGCTGTCCCAGGAAAGATTCCATTTTCCATTCCAACCATGAATACTACTGGAAATTCTAGTCCCTTTGCACTGTGAACAGTCATCATAACTACAGTATCTGCATCTTCATCGTAATTGTCCACATCTGCTACAAGTGCCGTTTTTTCTAGAAATGCAGCAAGTGATTTATCCTCTGAATTGTTTTCAAAGTCTACTGCAGCAGATACAAGTTCTTTTATGTTTTCAATTCTTGTTTCATCTTGAATATCATTTGACTTTTTAAGCTCACTTAGGTACCCTGTCTGCTCTATAAGTTCTTCTATTAATGTTGAAACCTTTATTTCATCTTTTCTTATCATGAAACTGTTTATTATGCTTATAAATTTATTTATAGAGTTCATACTCCTATTAGTAAGCCCAGGTATATTTTGAACATCAAGAAGGCAGCTATACATACATTCTTCTATTTCATCTGAAAATTTCTGTATTTTATCAACAGTAGTATCACCAATACTTCTCTTTGGTACATTTATAATTCTTCTCAAGCTAATGTTATCAAGAGGGTTACATATAAGCTTTAAATATGCCATGATATCTTTTATTTCTTTTCTATCATAGAATTTAAGTCCCCCTATTATTCTATAGGGTATATGTCTTTTCATAAATATATCTTCAAAAAGTCTTGACTGTGCGTTTGTCCTATAAAGAATTGCAAAATCTTTATAACTTCTCTTTTGATTTTTAATATTTTCACTTATCTGACTAGAAACAAATTGTGCTTCATCTGTATCTGAATAGCTTCTATAAATTTTTATTTTTGATCCATTTTCACTTCTTGTCCTAAGTGTCTTAAAATGCTCATGAGGATTATTTTTTATAACTCCATTTGCAGCATTAAGTATATTTGCTTTTGATCTATAATTTTCTTCTAGCTTTACAACAGCTGCATCCCTATAGTCTTTTTCAAAATCAAGTATATTTCTTATATCTGCACCTCTCCAGCCATATATGCAGTTATGAACTACTACGTCAGAACATATATACTGTCTTAAATGAGGAATTGAAAGATCATAAACATATCCTTCATATTTTTCTTCTTCTATGCTTGAAACTATATCTTCCTCTATTCTTCCATTATTATATACAGCTATAGTCATGCCTTTTTTTATGTCTTTAAATGGAATAAATTTGAAGTTTTTACCTTCTGTGAGTTCAGCATTTCGTGAAACACTATAGTCATAATTAATTTCTAATTTTTTTAAAAAATCCTCTATTTCATCATATTCATCTTTATACGTTTCAAATTTTAAATTATTGTTGATAGTTTCATTTATTGAAAAACCTTCTGCAGTTAATATATCTTTTTTGTCTTCATTTTCACATATAGTTATTTTATGTGAATAATATTTATCTTTAGCTGTTTTATCTCCTGAAAAGAAATCTACATTTAGAACACTTTCATTTAAAATCTCATTTAACTTTGCAAAACCTATGTGGTTTGGAGTTCCAGTAATTATCTTTTTTCCCTCTGTTTTAATTCTTAAAAGTATTCCACTATATTTTTTTCTTGATACCTTTTGTACATGTGCGAAGGTAGTTTCTCCCTTTCCTGCTGCACAGATAATCTCATCATTTTCTTTGACATTTTCAATAGGTACAAGCTTTCCATTAACATTTACAAGGGTTCCTTCTTTAAAACACTGATCGTCATCTCCAACTACACATAAATTATGATGTTCTTTTGAAAGAAGTCTTGCAAATTCATATTGTGCTTTATTTGTATCCTGATACTCATCAATCATTATATATTTAAATTTTCTTTGATAGAACTCCAGCACTTCACTATCTTTTTTGAACAATTCCACTGTTTTAAATATAAGATCATCAAAATCAAGAGCATTATTTTCTTTTAATTTTTTCTCGTATAACATATAAACGTCAGCAATTCTATTCAGTTTATAATTTTTCTCATTTTCAATCTTATATTCCCTTGCAGAAATAAGTTTATCTTTTTGTGCACCTATTTTAGATATTATTTCTCTATCTGTTAAGTCCTTATCATTTATACCAACCTGTTTCATGCACTGATTTACAAGAGTCTTCTGGTCAGCACTATCATATATAGTAAAATTTTTATTATAACCTATTTTGTCTATTTCTCGTCTAAGTATCCTAACACAGCTGGAGTGAAATGTTGAAATCCACATATTCTCTGCTTCTTCACCAACAAGCTCTTTTACTCTGTCTTTCATTTCTTTAGCAGCTTTATTTGTAAAAGTTATAGCTAATATTTGAGAAGGATACACATTACAATCCTTTATAAGATGCGCTATTCTATATGTTAAAACTCTAGTCTTCCCTGATCCTGCCCCTGCTAAAACAAGCAGTGGGCCATTTACAGTTATAACAGCTCTATATTGTTCTTCGTTTAATAATTTCTTTAAATCCATATTTTAATGATGCCTCCCTAAAAACACTAATAACAATAAATATTTCCGAACTATTTTTCAGCTATTTATTATTATAACATCTAATTTAATATTTAAACATATCTATAAAATAAAAGGCTTGCCAAATAACATGACAAGTCTTCTATTTTGTATTATTTTCCTTCTTTTTTAACTCCAAGCCTTTTAAGCACTATATTATACCCGTCACTTCCATAATTTAAGCATCTATTTACCCTGCTTATAGTAGCAGTGCTGGCACCTGTTTTTAATCCTATTTTAGAATATGTATATTTCTCCTCTAGCATTTTTGCCACTTGAAGTCTCTGCTCAATTGCCTTAACTTCATTTATTGTAAATATGTCATCAAAAAATCTATAACATTCTTCTTTGGTTTTCAAACTCAAAATAGCATCGCATAAGTAATCTACATCTTCACTTTTAAGTTTGGATTCATATTTTGACATTTAAATCCACTCCTCTTTAAATTCTTATATAAATTCTAACATTATTTATGAATACATTCTATTATAATTTATTTAAATTATAATAGAATTACAAAATTTAACTTTTGCAATTTTTAAATCTATTTTAAAAATTTATGAATTTAATATTTCAAAAAAAATATAAAAAAACAAAACAGCTCTTGGGGCAGAGCTGTTTTTAATAAATAAAAAGGGGGCTATTCTTCTTTTTATTTATCTTACAAGAATATTATATATAAGCGTCCCAAAAAAATCAAGTATTTTGCAAAAATAATTTTATGTTTACTTCTAAAATGAATAATTTTCTTTCATAACTGCCATTTTTCTTACCTTAATCACTTTAAATATTTTTTAGAAGTTTGATTTCATCTTCTTTTAATTCTCTATAATCTCCCTCTTTAATATCACCAGTTAATATTAGGGGACCAAATGCAACTCTCTTTAAATACATTACTTGTTTTCCTCTTGCTAAAAACATCTTCTTTACCTGATGGAATTTACCTTCATGTATTGTAACTTTCACACTAGAGTGCA
>JAQUXS010000035.1 GCA_028692255.1 Clostridium sp. | reverse complement strand
TTTTCGTTTTCTATTTTAAACACTTTTTCTATTTTCTCTTTTTCAATATAATCCCCAGGGCTTTTCTTGAATGCAATTCCTCTTCCCATAACAACTTTTTCCTGTTTACTATTTTCATCTATAGTAGTAATCACATTGTTATTTAGAATTTTTTTTATTATCACCTTATCACCTCCTAAAATACAATTAAGATAAATTAAAAACCCAACTAAAATAAATTTTTCAATTTACCTTAATTGGGTTTTGCCTGATTCACAGTTACAATCCCGTTGCTATATCTTTTATAAATTTATGATAACATTTTCATAGCCAAAAGTCAACATAAAAAAGCAATAATTTTTATTAAGTATTTAAGTCCCTATTATTGTAAAACAAGTATGTTATAGCTAAAAAGCCAATAATAATTACAGCAGATAATATTAAATATCCTATATTAAATCCACTTCCATACATTATCTCACCTGCATCAAAATATTTAAATGGCGTTAAAAATTTTAGTACTTTAAGCTTACTGTTCATATCAATAAATGCAGAAATCAAATAGGCAGTTATAATAATGATAGTTGAAACTGAAGTTCCACGCTTATTGTTTTTGCTAACAGATGATATTACTAATCCTAATGTTAGAAATATTAATTGAAAAATAAACATACTAATCATAAGTAATACAATGTAATGATCTATAGGTTCACCCTTACTATTAAATCTACTCACAGAAACTATAGATGTTATAAGAGTAACTAAGTTAAAGATTATTACATTTACAAATGCTGCTAATAGCTTCATTGTAACAATTTTATTCCTTGAAATTGGTTTTGCAAGCAAAAACTCTGATGTTTTATCTCTTTCTTCCTTTGAAATAATGTTAGCCCCTATAGTTGCTGCATGTATTCCTGCCATTAAAAGTGTATATACAAGCATCATGCCATAATATCCACTTAATTTTGATAAGTCAAAAGAACCAACTCCTAATAATGCCTTAAGAGATTCAGGCATTTTTGATATAAGTGCATTCATTGATTGACCTGATGATGTAAATGATCCATATTTAGCCATACTGCTAGCAATTAATAATACTATAAAAAAGCACCATAATATTAATGATTTCATATTTGCTTTCATTTCTCTAATAAACAGATTCATAACCCACAATCCCCTTTCTTTTATACTGCATGGATATCCTTTTTAGCATAAATAATATAACTTATTGAAATAGATATTATAATAAACATTAACTCCACTAAAACATACTTATATTCATAAGCAGAATGTGCAATTATATATGTGTAATCATAATATTTAAAAGGCGTAATATACCTAGCAGCCTTGTCCCCTATAATAGAACTAAACATTTCAATAAAAAAGAATCCCAAAACAGTACTTATAGAAATAGGCAAAACCGATCTAATTTTTGGCATAATTACAGAAACAAGAATTCCAAAACTCATAAACATAAGCTGAACAAGAAACAATGTCATAGAAAGTAATAAAAATATTTTGTAGTCAAAACTTTTATTCTTTACAATTTCAGCAATAATACTGGCACTTGTAATATATATTACATTTGTAATAATTAATGAGACAACAGCAGCTAAAAGTTTTGAAGTTATTATTTGATGCCTTTTAATTGGTTTAGTTAATAGAAAATCTGCTGTTTTTTCCCTGACTTCCTTTGATATAATTGCTGTACCCAAATTCATAGCTTGGATAGCACCACATAAAACTTCATATAAAAGTACAAAGGAAGAATAAAAACCAAAAAGTGATGTTACACTGTCCACAGAAAGTCCAAGTGCCTTTCTAAAAGTAGGAGGATATGCATCAAGAAGCTTTTTAAAACTTTCGGCATCTTTAGATATGCTTGGGAACATAGAAAACATGAAAATCGCCAATAAAACTAAGGAAGCAGCCCATATTGTAGTTGATTTTCTATAAGCTTTCAATTCATGTAAAAACATATTCATGGCCTTAGTCCTCCTTTTTATAATAATGCATAAATATCTCTTCAAGATCAGGTTCTTCTATTAATATATTTAATATATCTAATGCAGATAGTTTTTTTACCATCTCATTGATATCTCCTCTAAACAAAAAGCTTACATTATTGCCGGTAATATTTAGATTGCTAACTCCATCAATTTTAAAATACTCTTCATTAATTTTGTTTTTAACTTCAATCTGAAATTTTTTATGATTTTTTTCCTTTAATGTACTTATCTTTTCAAGCTTAACAAGCCTTCCACTTTTTATTATAGCAACTCTACTACACATTTTCTGAACTTCACTTAAAATATGAGAAGAGAACAAAATTGTAGCTCCCTTTTTATTTTCTTCTCTTAATATTTCAAAGAACTTTTGCTGCATTAATGGATCAAGTCCACCAGTAGGCTCATCAAGAATTATAAGTTTAGGCTCATGAAGAAGTGCTTGAACAATTCCAACCTTTTTTCTATTTCCAAAGGATAAATCATCTATTTTTTTATTTAAATCAAGATTCATATCATCTGCTAACTCCTGTATCCTTTTGCTGCAGTCCTTTTTATAAAAACTAGCTGAATACTTTAAAAGATCCATTACCTTCATGTTCTCATAATAAAAGACTTCTGAAGGCAAATAACCTATATTCATCTTTATTTCCTTTGCATCCTTAACGCAGTCCTTTCCAAATATGCTAACGCTACCACTAGTTGGATATATTATAGATAACATTGTTCTTATAGTTGTAGATTTCCCTGCCCCATTTGGTCCAATAAATCCAAAAATTTCTCCCTCTTCTACATTAAAACTGATGTTTTCAATACCTCTAGACTTTCCATAAGTTTTAGTAAGATTTTTAAATTCAATAACATTGCTCATTGCTACCCCTCCTTTATTTACCCAATTCCATTTTTAATTAAAGAAATCATATCCTTAATAAGCGTATCAAATTCCTCAAATGGCATATCATAAGCTTCTTTTCCATTTTCTTTTGCAATAATCTTCATCTTTTCTTTAAACTTTGACAATATTGCTTCTAAATACATTAAAATCAAATCAGTACTTATCTTTGTCTTAATGAGCCCCTTTTCCTTATTCATATCTATCATTTCTGTTAACATTTTTAAGTAGGGCTTGGATTCTCTGTATGCAATTTTAATAACTTCACTGTGAACCTCACTGTTTATATCAAAATAAGCATTTTGAATAAATATATACATTTCTCTTTTATCAACAAAAAAAGGCCAACTCATTTTAAATGCTAAATACATGTAATCAAAAATACTCATCTTTTCATATTTTTTAGTTTTATCTTCAAAATATCTTAAATATATTTCATAGGCTTTTTCAAAGCAATAGAGATATATGTCCTTTTTATTATTAAAATATTGATACATGCTGCCCTTTGAAACACCTGCTTCTTTAGCAATTTCACTTACATTTCCCTTGTCATAACCCTTATTTGAAAATTCCATAACTGCAGCTCTTATAATTTTATTTCTCTTTTTTTCTTCCAAATTTAATAATGTGTCTTTTGGCATTTTATCTCCTTTATTAATATGATGACTATAAAGTCATATGACCTTGTAGTCATAATATATTACTATTTCTTTTAACTGTCAATAACTATGACAAAAATTTTTTAATATCTTTAAACCCATATCCAATCAATATTACTTGCTGACTACCATATTGGTATGGCCTTTCTTTTATTTTCCTTCCACCTAGTTTTTCATAAAATCTACAATACGAATTACCTTTTAATGCCCAAACAATTAATGACTTGTATCCTAGTTCCATTAATTCTTTAACTGCAATTTTTATAAGTTTACTTCCATATCCAAGATTTTGATAAGCTCTAAGTATATAAATTGCATGCAGATCTGCATCATAATCATATTCTTTTTCTTCATTAACCCCACAAAACCCAAATCCAATTATACCTTGTTCTTCATTTTCAATAACAAACACTTTTTGATATTTATTATTATCTGATATGATTTTTTCCCATTTCTGAGATTTTTCATCATATGATAAAAAATTCAAGTATTCATCGCTAATTATCCCATTATATGTCTCATGCCATGCATCCACATGAACTTTTGCAATGCCCTTACTGTCTCCTATATCTGCTATTTTAAAAGTAACTTCATTTTTTCCCATTATAATTTCCAACTTTCTAAAACAATTCTTAATAAATTATACCAATGTGTTAAAATTAAAACTTAGCAAGATTAAAAAATGAGCACCTCAAAATAAAATTTTGAGATGCTCACCTTTAATTATATCTTATTTATAACTGATAATTCATGCAATGCCCTTGTAGCCATAACATACATATATTTATCCTCATTTTCCAAATATCCTTTATTGACTACTATTACTCCATCAAATTCAAGTCCTTTAGCAAGGTAAGATGGAATAGCTACTGTTCCACCAACATATGCCATATCTTCATTGCTTATAATGCTTACATATCCATTCTTATTTAGCAATTTTCCATATTTCTCTGTATCTTTTAAATCCCTGAAAATAACTGCAATACTATCATACTGTTTATTTTTATAGTCTTCTATTATACTCTGTACTTTCTTCACTATTTCTTCGTCACTAGAGGCTTTAAACTCACCTACTTTTTCTCCACTTCTTACAAGAGGTACAAGTTTTGTTTCTTTGAGAAATTTATCTGCATAATCCATTATTTCTCTAGTTGATCTATAGCTTTTAGTTAAATTAAAATGCTGCTTTTCTTTGATATCAATTATGTTTTCAATCTTTTCGAAAGGACATTTTCCCTCAATTGGTATAAGCCTTTGATTGCTATCTCCAACAACTGTCATTCCAATAGCCTCTGTTATTTGTCCTATTACTTTAAATGCAAGACTGCTGTAATCCTGCGCCTCATCTATAACAACATGTTTTATCTCTCTTTCCAAAGTGATTCCTTCGAGTTTTATAGAAAGGTACAAAAGTGCAGTTAAATCATCTACAGTATATATATCACTGCTATTTATTTTCTTGTATATGTCAATAATATTACTATTATCAAGCCATGTTAATGATTTCTTAACTTCCATTAACTCTTTTATTACATTTCTTATTTTATTTTTTCTAATGTAATTTAGTTCATTTGCTTTTGTGTTTAGCTCCTCATTGCTTAATGAATCTATCTCCATCCTATATTCATTCTGTATTACTCTTACTCTGTTGTCTCTTTCATCCTCAAGTTTTGAAAATATTATTCTTCTAAGTTTATTTGTTCTTCTAAAAATAGGCATATCCTTATAGTAATAATCGTTCATTTTACTGATTTCAGACTTTTCTACAATAACTTTATCATTGTATACAACATCTTTAAAATCGTAGTTGTTCTTAACTTCATTTAAAATTCCATCAAGTTTCAATAAAAAATCATCGCTATTTTTATATTTAACCTCTTCAATAAACTTGCTGTCTCTGCTCAATATCTTTTCCATATACACACTGGATTTCATGACATTTTTTCTTCTTATTCCAAGAAGTTCAGTTGCAAAATCAACATATGTTTTTTGGTTCACCCCAACTTCTCCAAGACTTGGAAGTACCGATGATATATATTCCATAAAAATAGGATTTGGCCCAAGTATTAATACTTTATTTTCAAGAGTTTCTCTATTGTTATATAAAAGATATGCAACTCTGTGAAGAGCAATTGTTGTCTTTCCGCTTCCGGCAGTTCCATTTACAATTACAAGTTTATTTCTTGGCTGCCTTATTATATTATCCTGCTCTTCCTGTATAGACATTACTATATCCTTAAGTTTTTCTCCTGCATTTTTACTAAGAACAAGCTGAAGGATATCATCCTGTACATTTACATCAGAATCAAACAGTCCAACAAGTTTTTTCTTTTTTATTATATATTGTCTTTTCTTTGTTACATCTACATTAACCTTTCCATTTGGAGCCTCATAACTGTTTTTACCTATTTTAGAATTGTAAAAAAGTGAAGAAACAGGTGCTCTCCAATCAACTATTAGCGGCTCATATGATCCATTTAGTGTAACACCAAATCTGCCAATATATATCTTTTGTTCTCCTAAATCCACATCATCAAAATCAATTCTTCCAAAATAAGGTGACTTTTCAAGTATAGCAAGTTCCTTGAGCTTTCTATCAATATTTTTATAGTTTTCCTCTTTTACAAATTTCTCATGATCAAAATAGTCTATTACTTTATCTTCATCATCTTCTTTTTCTTCAATCTCTTTTTTTCTGCTTTCAATTATGTATTGGGCTATTTCCTTTCTCTCCCCTACATAATTGATTATTTCTCTATTAAGTAAACTTATTACACCTTCAAGCCTTTTCTCCTCGGCGTAAAGTTCAGTATCGTTTTTTTCAGTCATAATTGATTCTAAACTTCTGTGTTCTTGTCCTTCCATTCCTTACTCTCCTTTACAATTTCCATAAATTCATCACCCATAATTGTCTCTTTTTCAATTAATACACCAGCTATTTTATTAAGCAATTCTCTATTTTTACTCAATATATTTTTTGCATTTTCATGACAATTTTTTATTATATTTAGTATTTCTTCATCTATTTCTGCAGCTGTCTGTGCACTACAGTTTTGTACAGGTCTTCCATCAAGATATCTGTTTTGAACTGATTCAAGTGCAACCATATCAAATTTTTCAGTCATACCATATATAGTAACCATATTTCTTGCAGTTTTAGTAGCTCTCTCTATATCATTTGATGCCCCTGTTGATACACTTTGAAGTTCAATTTCTTCTGCTGACCTTCCTGCAAGCATAACTGTAATCTCATCTTCCATTTCTTCTTTTGATAAAAGATATTTTTCTTCTTCTGGAAGCTGCATTGTATATCCAAGTGCCCCCATGGTCCTTGGAACTATTGTTATTTTATGCACAGGATCAGTATGTTTTAAAAGCGCTGCAACAAGTGCATGACCAACCTCATGTAAAGCTACAGATTTTTTCTCTTTATCAGATAAAATTCTATCCTTTTTCTCTTTACCTGCTATAACAACTTCTACAGCCTCTTCAAGGTCAGACTGTTGTATCTCGTCTCTTCCATTTTTAACTGCTAAAAGTGCCGCTTCATTTATCATATTTGCAAGGTCTGCTCCTACTGCACCGGAAGTTGCTCTTGCAATATCAGAAAGCTTTACATCACTGGCAAGTTTTACACCTTTTGAATGTACTTTTAGTATATTTTCTCTTCCCTTTAAATCAGGTCTATCAACTATAACTCTTCTATCAAATCTTCCTGGTCTTAGAAGTGCCTTATCAAGTACTTCAGGTCTGTTTGTAGCTGCCAGTATTACAACTCCTACAGATGAATCAAAGCCATCCATCTCAGATAAAAGCTGATTTAAAGTCTGCTCTCTTTCGTCATTTCCACCGCTTACTCCTGCTGAATCCCTGCTTTTCCCTATAGCATCTATTTCATCTATAAAAATTATACATGGTGCTTTCTGTTGTGCTTGTGCAAAAAGGTCTCTAACTCTTGATGCACCCATTCCAACAAACATCTCCACAAAATTTGAACCAGACATTGAAAAGAAAGGTACTTTCGCCTCTCCAGCTACAGCTTTTGCAAGAAGTGTTTTCCCTGTTCCTGGAGGCCCTACTAATAGTGCTCCTTTTGGAAGCTTTGCTCCTATTTTCACGTATTTATCTTGGTTGTGTAGAAAATCAACTATTTCCATAAGTGATTCTTTAGCTTCGTCCTGTCCTGCTACATCTTCAAAAGTAACCCCAGTTTCATCTTCAGCATATAATTTTGCATTATTTTTACCGAAAGACATAACTCCTCCGCCCATTTTTTTATCAAGTCTTCCAAATAAAAATCTACCTCCGATGAAAAAAATGGCTATTGGCAAAATATACGCCAGAAGGAAATTTATAAAAGTATCATCCTGTCCTGAAGGTGCTGTTATATCTGCTCCTGAAGCTTTAAGTTCTTTTTTCAAATCAGGATCATCTATTCTTCCTGTATATAATATTTTCTTACCTAAATTACTACTATCCTTTGGTATTACAGTAATTTTGTCCTGATTAACCTCAACTTGTGAAACCTGTTTCTGTGAAAGTAAATCTAAGAACTTATTATATGTTATTTGTTCAGTTCGCATATTTAAAATAATATAATTTAATACAAGTACCACAATTATTACCCCAATGGAATAAAAAACTGCAATCTTAAATTTCTTGTCTTTAAAGTCTTTATTGAACATACTGTTTTCCTCCCCTGCATCTGCGTATCTATAAGTTTATCATTTAATAAACAAATTTACTATTAAACTACTTTAAAAAATTTTAATTAATTTATCTACTATTATTATACAACAATTAAATTTAAAATTTTTCCTTGTACTAAATAATTTTGTATGTTACTATAGCATTATATTCCTTGTACGGTGTACACTTGTCTTTTAAATATGTACACAAATTTAAAGAAGGTGAGTCTAATAGAAGAAGATAAATATTTACTTGTAGATACAAAAGTACTTCCAAGTGTATTTGAAAAAATAATTGAGGTAAAAACTATTTTAAATACAAAAAAAGCACATGATATTTCAGAAGCTGTAAAGATAGTTGGCATAAGCCGAAGTACATATTACAAGTATAAAGATTATGTATTCACAGTTAATGAATCAAATAAAAGCAATAAAGTAACAATATATATGCTCCTAGGTCATAAAACAGGAACTCTTTCAAAAATACTTGACATTATGGCTGAAAATCATGCCAATATACTTACAATAAGTCAAGATATACCAATAAACAACACTGCAAGTGTAACAATGACCTTTGATATATGTAACCTATCAACAAGTTTTGAAAATCTTATGCAAAGTATAAAACATACTGAAAATGTTATTAAAGCAGATTTAATGGCAATGGAATAGGGAGATGAATCTATGTTTAAAATCAAAGTACCAGCAAGCACTGCTAATCTTGGCGCTGGTTTTGACTGCTTTGGAATGGCTCTTAACCTTTATAACGAATTTGAATTTGAAAAATCAAATTATCCTACAGTTTTTTTAGAAGATGGTAAAAAATCTTCAATACCAATTGAGGATAATTTAATTTTTTTTAGTATGAAGAAGGCATTTGAACTCTATAACTTCAAATTTACCGGATTCACTATAAATTCATCAAAATCTAATGTACCTCTTTCACGTGGTCTTGGCAGTAGTGCTACCTGCATTGCAGCTGGCATTCATGCTGCTAACTATTACATGAATGGTATTATGAACCAAGATGAAATTGTAAAACTAGCAGCACAAATAGAAGGTCATCCTGATAATGTAGTACCTGCTCTTTTAGGTGGTTTTAACATATCCATAATGGAAAATGGAGAAGTTAAACATTCAAGAGTTGAAGTTCCAAATGATATTTTATTTGCAGCAATTATACCTAACTTTAAAATGGATACTGCTTCAAGCAGAAAAGTACTTCCAGATAAATATACAAGAGAAGATTGTGTGTTTAATATATCAAGAGCTTCAATGCTTGTATCTTCATTTTATGCACATGATTATAAAAACTTAAGGTTTTGCTTTGAAGACAAACTTCATCAGCCCTACAGAAAAAATGGTATTAGAGACATTGACTTAATATTTAAAAAGGCACAAGATCTTAACTCCTATGGAGAATTTATAAGTGGTTCTGGCTCCACTCTTATGATAGTTATAGATAAAAATAACAATATTTTTTATGAAGAAATGAATTGCTTTTTAAAAAGTCTTACTGACAAATGGAAAGTAGAAATACTGAGTCCTGACTTAAAAGGTATTGAAATAATATAAAATTCTGGAGGAATTAACTATGAATAAAATTAAAATAGCACTGCTTGGTCTTGGAAATGTAGGCAGCGGTGCATGGCAAATATGCAAAAACAATGCAGATGAGATAACTAGACGTTCTGGCTACAAAGTTGAAATAAGCAAAATACTTGTTAGAGATTTAAATAAAGATAGAGGCCTTGACATCGATGATAGTATATTAACTACAAATATTGATGAAATACTAGAAGACAAATCTATAGAAATAGTTGTTGAACTTATAGGTGGAATCCATCCCGCAAAAGATTATATATTAAAAGCTATAGAGAAGGGAAAGCATATTGTAACTGCAAACAAACAATTAATTGCACTTGAAGGTGAAACGCTTCTTAATGCTGCAAGACAAAAAGGCGTACTTTTATATTATGAAGGAAGCGTTGCTGGTGGGATACCAATATTAAAAGGAATAAAGGAAAGCCTTACTGCAAACAAGATACAAGAAATAGTTGGAATAATAAATGGAACTACAAATTATATTCTTACAAAAATGTCTCTTTTAAATATGGATTTTAAATCAGCATTAAAAGAAGCTCAGGAAAAAGGCTATGCCGAAGCTGATCCAACTTCAGATATTGAAGGATTTGATGCAGCTTACAAGCTTGCAATACTAACTTCTCTTTCTTTTGGAATAAACGTAAATATTGATAGCATTTTCAGAGAAGGAATTACAAAAATTGATAAAATCGACATAAAATACGCAAGAGACTTTGGATATACTATCAAACTTCTTGCAATTGCAAAAGAAAAAGATGGCTCAATTGAACTTAGAGTTCATCCTACAATGATACCATCAGACCATCCTCTTTCCAATGTAAATGATTCTTTTAATGCAATACTCATAAATGGAAATGCCGTTGGCGATCTTATGTTCTACGGAAGAGGTGCTGGTTCACTGCCTACAGGAAGTGCTGTAGTTGGCGATATAATATCAATTTTAAGGAATGATAAGACACTTCGTTCTGTTGCATCTATGGATAGCAAAAAAGTTTTAAAGAAAATAACTCCTAAAGATAAGTTTACTTCTAAATACTATATAAGACTTTCAGTGGAAGATGTAAGTGGAGTTCTTGCAGCTATAGCTGGTATATGGGAAGAAAACAATGTAAGTATATCATCTATAATTCAAAAAGGTGAAAAAAATGGTACTGTAACTTTAGTAATAGTTACTCATGATGCTCTTGAAGGAACGGTATCAAAAGCAATAGATGAAATTAAAAATCTTAAAACTGTATTCAACGTAGATAATATAATACGAGTTGAAGACTTCGATTAACTATTACATTATAAAATAAAAGGAGTGGCTATTTTGAAAGAATTAATGTACAAAAGCACAAGGGGAAGCGAGAATTTTGTTACAGCATCAAAAGCTATAATAAATGGTATATCTGAAGATGGTGGACTATATGTACCAGAAAGCATACCAAAGATAAATTTTGATGCAGAAAAACTTAAGGGTTTAGATTATAAATCCCTTGCCTTTTTAATTATGAAAGAATTTTTCACTGATTTTACTGAAGATGAATTAAAGCACTGCATTAACAGCGCATATGATGATAAATTTGAAACTCCTGAAATAACTCCAGTAACAAAGATTTCAGATGAATATTTTCTTGAACTGTATCATGGTCCTACTCTTGCTTTTAAAGATGTAGCACTTTCAATTCTTCCTCATCTTTTAAAAACATCCGTAAAAAAGCAAGGCATTGATAAAAAGGTACTCATACTCACTGCAACTTCTGGAGACACTGGTAAAGCTGCACTTTCTGGATTCAACAATGTTGACGGCATAAAAATAATGGTTTTTTATCCTGAAAATGGTGTCAGCCGCATTCAAAGGCTTCAAATGCTTACCCATGATGGTAAAAATACAAGTGTAGTTGGAATAAAAGGCAACTTTGACGATGCACAAACTGCTGTAAAAAATATATTCACAGATGAAGCAGTAAAAAATACTATTTCTAAAAATGGATATATATTCTCCTCTGCTAATTCAATAAATATAGGAAGACTTATTCCACAGGTTGTGTATTATTTTTACTCATATTTGTCATTATATAAAAATGGTGAAATTGGAAAAGATGAAAAAATAAATTTTGTTGTACCAACTGGAAACTTTGGAGATATACTTGCAGGATTTTTAGCTAAAAAAATGGGTCTTCCTATTAATAAACTCATATGTGCATCAAATAAGAACAAAGTTCTATATGACTTTATAAATACTGGAATATACAATAGAAATAGAGATTTCTTTGTTACAAATTCACCTTCTATGGACATTTTAGTTTCAAGCAACCTTGAAAGACTGCTCTATTTCATAAGTGGAGAAAGTTCAACTGTTGTAAGCGAACTTATGCAATCATTAAAAACTAAAGGTGAATATGAAATAACTTCTAAAATGAAAGAAAATCTTTATGATTTCTGTGCTGGTTTTGCATCTGAAACTGAAACTTCAAATGCAATTAAAGATTTATATGAAAAACATGGCAAAATAATTGATACTCATACAGCTGTTGCTTATTACGTATATAATAAATATAAAGCTGATTCAAAAGACACTACAAAGACTGTAATCCTTGCTACAGCAAGTCCATATAAATTTCCTAAAGCAGTTATGGAAGCTATAGATGATAAATTTAATGGACTTGATGAATTTATTCTTATAGATGAAATGAACAAATTATCAAACTATAAAACTCCAATGCCTATAAAAGGTATCGATAAAAAGCCAATAGTTCATAATACTGTTTGTGAAAAGAACGAAATAAATAATGTTATCTTGAAATATGCAAAATAGCACCTTTCAGTTTAATAGAATCAATATAAAAATAGTACCTAAATGCTTATACCCTGCATTTAGGTACTATTTTATATATTTTTAAATTTTAATTATGTATTTATCCCAGTACAGTTTTCCATAAAGCTACTGCACAGATACTTGCTAAAATTGGTGAAACTACAGGAACCCAAGCATATCCCCACTGAGATGTTCCTTTATTCTTTAAAGGAAGTATACAGTGAATAATTCTTGGTCCAAGATCACGGGCTGGATTTAATCCAGGTCCAGTTGGGCCTCCAAGAGCAGCAACAAGTGCCCATACAACAAAACCAAGTGCCATATGTGCTGTTCCTAAATTACCATGAAACAAATTTCCTTTAGTAATTCCTAATGCACAAAAAAATAAAATAAAAGTTCCAATAAATTCGTTTATAAATCCGTTTAACTTGCTGTGAGCGGCATCGATTGTTGAAAATGTACCAAGAATATGCTCCTCATCTTCTGTTTGATCATAATAAGGTTTATAAGCAGCTACAAGAAGTAATTGTCCTACCATTGCTCCTGCAAACTGTGCAGCAACATAAGGAAGTACTTCCTTCCAAGGGAATAAACCTGAGACTGCAAGACCAATTGTAAAAGCAGGGTTGATGTGATTTCCACTTACCCCCCCAAACATCATTGCTGGAAGCATAACTGCAAATCCGTATCCCATGGCTATTATAACCCATCCAGACTTGCATCCTTTACTTCCCTTTAAATCAACATTTGCAACAGAACCATTACCAATAATAATCATAATGGCAGTTCCAATAAATTCGCATATAAGTCTTATTGTAAGACTGTATGTACTATGCATAAACATTTCCTCCAGTTTAGTTATTTTTCATTTGTGTTTTAATAGCTTAAGTTTAGTATAATTGCTTAAAACTAATTTAATAAAAATAATATTTTAGTTAATAAAGTTACACAAACAATAACATTTTACTACAGAAATGCGAAAAATACTAGATAAAAATTATTAATATCCTAATTTTTTATTTACAAATATTACTGTTATTCTTCCCCTTCTTTGCTGTCTCCTTATAAGTGTATATTCATTACATATTCTATCCTCACTTTTACAATTCATACAATATCCTACTTTTGCACAAGGAGTTCTTCTATTAAGTCTTTTAGCATTTGCTGGGGCTGAATATTTCTTATTTCTTTCTATTGCCTCATCCACATCTTTTACTATTTTGTTTATTCCTGCAACAATTATAACCTTATCTGGTCCATATATCATTGCTGCAACTCTGTTTCCATTACCATCAACATTATAAAGTTCCCCATCTTCAGTAATAGCATTGCTGCTTGAAATAAAGGTATCCGCTGAAAAAATTTTTCTATACACTTTCTTTAATTCCTCTGGTGTTGTTCCTTCTTTGTATCTATCAATAAAATTATATTTTCCATTTCTTAAATAATCTATTACTCCTGTTTCAAAAAGTGTCATAGATCCACCTACACCTACAGTCTCCCCTTCTTTTAAAATTTTACCTATTTTTTCTATAAGTTCCTTTTCATCTTTTACAGCAAAAGCGTCCATATTATTTTTTTCAAGGTTTTCTATAGTTCTATTTAGTCTCTTTTCCATAACCCATCTTATATTCTCATCCATTTAAATAACCCTCCATTAATAATTTATTTATACATGGTAAATTTTATTTATATACTATATTTAGTATAGCACTTTATTTACAATATTCAACGTAATAAAAAGACTATCTTAAAATGATTTTATTCATCTTAAGACAGCCCTTATTATTATACTAATCACAATTATCTACATTAATTTTTGTTACTTTATCTGTTAATGCTTTTTCTACTTCTACATTCTCTAAGTGAAGATTCTTTACATTATTGAAATACATTCCATTTCTCTTCATAGGTTCAAGGAAACTCATCATATCTGCATAACCTTCCTCAGAATTTTCGTCAAATTCTACTCGAACATTTTTCATATGAACCTTTTCAATTTTTCTCTCTGGAAGTCCATACATAAATGCTGCACAAACCTTAGTATTAATGCACACTACATTGTCTATATAAATACTTCCAATATACGGTGTTCTATCATCTACTGGAAGCTTTTCTTTATCCCAAACATATTTCGTCTTTCCATCTGCATCACAAAAATAAAATGAATTAATTGCAAAAGGTGTTTGAACTTTGTTCATCTTTACATTTGAAACATGAATGTCATCTATAATTCCCTTTGACCCACGTCCCCTCCTAATTTTTACTCTAAGCCCTCTATCAGTACTGTTAAATATACAATTACTTATAAAAATAGATTTAACTCCTGATGACATTTCACTTCCAAGAACAACAGCACCATGTCCAGATTCCATGTTACAATTTCTTATATAAATATTTTCAGATGCTACAGGATTCTTCTTGCTCATATCTATTTTACCTGATTTTATAGCTATACAGTCATCTCCAACTGAAAAAGTATTTCCTAGAATAAGAACATCTTTTGATGATTCAGGATCAAGTGCATCAGTATTTGGTGCATCAAATGGATTTTCTATGTTCATGTCTATAAATTTCAATTTTTCACACATAAGAGGGTGAATTGTCCATGAAGGAGAATTCTTTACAGTTATCCCCTCAAGCAATACATTTTTGCACCTATTTAAAAATACCGTCTTTGGTCTCCATGCTACATTTTTTTCCTTTGCCTTAAACCACCATGTATCAAAATCAGAATTTCCATCTAATGTACCTTTACCAATTATATTTACATTTTCCACTCCTACAGCTGTAATAAGGCTTGCGAATTCATCAGCTTCATTTCCTTCCCAAGATCCAACATAAAATTCACTTTTAGTACCTTTAATAGCCCCTCTAAGTATAGGATAATTTTTTCTTTCTTTTAATCCTAATATTACAGCACCTTCTTTTAAATCAAGTGTTATATTACTTTTAAGAAAAAGTGGACCTGTAAGATAAATTCCTTTTGGAACTATAATCCTCCCAAAAGAAGGACATATTTCAATAGCAGCCTGTAAAAATGCTGTGTCCACATTCTTACCATCCCCTATTGCACCAAAATCCATTACATTTATAGCGGCAACTTCACTTTTAGTTTTAATATCAACACTTTCACTTTGCTTATAACTTTTAATATCCTTTATAAAAACATTATAATTTGTATCCGGCTTTAAATCATATAATGTAAAGACATTTTGTTTTGTCAAAGAAAGTTCTTTATTATCTACATAAATACTTGCCTCATTATTTAGATAGAAACAGTTATCATTTTCTATTTCAAATGAAGCTGTTGTTGAAGTTATTGAAACTAATTTTATTTTCATAATCGCCCATCTCCATAACATAAATTATTACTATTGTATCCTTAATTAATAAAAGGCCGGATGCTATTAAAGCACCTAGGTCTCTTATTTTTATATCGTAAATATGCAATTTTAAATTTATTAATAATTATGTTCCTAATCCATTTTAGGTTTTATATGCTCTGACTTATTTCTGTATCCAACATTATTATTTCCAAAACATTGTTCATATTTCCAACCAGTTAATACTTCAATTGCCTCCTTTGCTTCAGGAGTTACATCAGCTTTTGAACCCCCGGCTTGAACTCTGTTAACTTCATCTACCAATAATTTATGAGTTTCTTTTGTAAGTTCAAATCTTGCAGCCGCAAACCAAGATATTAAAAGTAATACAAATGGGACTATAATTGTAACTACACATATTCCAACTATTGCACTATGAGGTTGTACCTTAACATGTTTTCCACTTACAAAACCAAATGCTGACAAAACTATTCCAAGTACTATTGGTTCAATTGCTGATGCTACCTTTCCAAATAAACCATTTACACCGTTATATACTCCTTCTCTTCTCTTACCAGTTATTGCCTCATCTATATCTGGAATGAAACCCATCTGGTAAGTAGGCACATAATCAACTGCTGTTTTACCTACAACACCAATTATTGCAAATATTACAAATAATGTTTCTTTCATTGGTGAATGTCCCATAAAAATAAGTAATACATAACCTGCAAGTCCCACAAAAACTATAGCTGATGCAATGTTAAATGTCTTTGGTCCACCAATTTTATATGCTAATATAATATATATAAACAAAGCAATACATGAAACTACTGATGTAGCACTATTTATATTTGATACTGTAACTTGTGATACTGCTATAACATATATTGCAAAATATGTGAATACTCCACCTGCAAGATTTTTAAAAACACTTCCCAAAAACCACATAACCTGGTCAAGTCTAAATGCTCTATTTCTCATACTTGAAGATATATCTAATCCTAACTTTTTAAATATTTCAAGTACAGAAGTTGCTGAATCTTCATATACAATGTCTTCAGGATCTCTCTCATATACATTGAAGAAATAGAAAAGTAATGCTATTGTGGTTATTATCCCATAGATAAGACCAATATACCAATATGATTTTGGTGAATTTTTTCCAATCCTAGTAAATATTTCAGCAGTTAAAACTCCAGTTATAACTCCTGATATAGTTCCACAGTATTGTTTACCTCCAATTAATTTTGCTTTCTCGGCTGCATCCTGTGTCATTTCAGCTGGAAGTGTACCGTTAGGTACAAAAATTAATGTGTATGATATTTCATATATAAAGTTAACAATAAAATAGAAAGTAAATGAATGTCCTGATAACCACAATAAAGGGAAAACAATTGCTATACCTAATATTCCCACAGCTATAAAAGGCTTTCTTCTTCCAAACCTTTTAGCAAATTTAGTTCTACCAAAATCATCACTTATAAATCCCAAAATAGGATTACCTACTGCATCTATAAGTCTTGCAACTCCAAATATAGTACCTGCTTTTACTGGGCTTATTCCGCATAAGCTTGTATAGAAAAACATAAGCCACGCAGACATCAAACCTTGAGCTCCACTTCCTAGAAAATTGACACTTGAATATCCAAGAATATTTCTTAGTTTAAGTTTTTTAGTTTTCATTAATTATCCCCCTCATAATAACGTTTACATTGACATTAAATTAAACATACTTTAATGAAAAATTTAAACTCTTCTGAATTTAACCGTAAAGCAACAATATTATTCCTTTAAATATAACATTCTGTACACTATTTATTACTTGGTATGGTCTTGAATACTTTTGCTATAGTTAAATGTTTTTTAGCAGTTTGCACCTCCTTACATTTATCAAACTTTTATAATTCTGAATATAAATGTTTACGTTAACATAAACATTTAAAAAAAATAAGATTTAATTTTTAGAAGTGTAAATTCAAATGGTAATCTATAGTTAGCGTTAACATAATTTCATTTTAGCATTGATATTTTCCATTGTCAATGCAATTTTTTCATTATTTATATTTTATGTTACATATTTACTAAATTGTTAAATAAATATCATATGCTCTTTTTTATTATTTTCGTCTATTTGTTAACGTTAACATTTAAATATATTGTAGCATTACTTATTTTTATTGTCAACATCTACAAACACATTAATATTTTACATTGATAAAAAAAAACTACCAGTTATTAATGCTTTATAATAGTCATTAATAATGGCAGTTTTTTTATTTAATATGCTTTTCCCCAGTAAACCATGTGCTTTGCTTTCTTACCACAACATACACAAGTCCCTGATATTTCATCTTCTTTAAATGGTATGCATCTTGAAGTTGCACCTGTTTCATCTTTTATTTTATCTTCACAAGCCTTATCTCCACACCACATTGCCTTAACAAAACCTGTTTTATTATCAACTATATCTTTAAACTCTTCCATATTAGTAGCGGAGTGAGTTTTTTCTTCTCTATTTTTAAGTGCTGCATTGTACATTGAATCTTGAATATCCTCTAAAAGTTCTGGTATTTTAGTTTCAAGTTCATCCATTGATACAAAAATCTTTTCTCTTGTATCTCTTCTCACAAGTACAACTTGATTCTTTTCTATATCTTTAGGTCCAACTTCAAGTCTTACTGGAACGCCTTTCATTTCATATTCACTAAATTTCCAACCTGGCATTTTATCGCTGTCATCTAATTTAACTCTTGCTATTTTCGCTATTCTCTCTTTAAGTTCCCCTGCTTTTTCAAGGACACCTTCCTTTTGCTGTGCAACTGGTACTATTACAACTTGTATAGGCGCAATTCTTGGAGGAAGCTTCAATCCATCATCATCACCATGAACCATTATAATAGCACCTATAATTCTTGTTGTCATTCCCCATGATGTCTGATTTACATATTGAAGCTTTCCTTCTTTATCTGAAAATTGTATTCCAAAGGCCTTTGCAAAATTCTGTCCAAAGAAATGTGAAGTTCCTGACTGAAGAGCCTTTCCATCATGCATAAGTGACTCTATTGTATAAGTTGCCTCTGCACCTGCAAATTTTTCTTTTTCAGTTTTTCTTCCCTTTATAACTGGTATTGCAAGAAGCTTTTCACATACATCAGCATATATATTAAGCATTCTCTTAGTTTCTTCCACTGCTTCTTCTTTTGTTTCGTGTATTGTATGACCTTCCTGCCATAAGAATTCTGTAGTTCTTAAAAATGGTCTTGTAGTTTTTTCCCATCTTACAACAGAACACCACTGATTATATAATGTTGGTAGATCTTTATATGATTGAACAATTTTTGAATAATGCTCGCAAAAAAGTGTTTCAGATGTTGGACGAACGCATAACCTTTCAGGTAATTTTTCATTTCCACCTTCTGTTGCCCATACAACCTCTGGTGCAAATCCTTCAACATGATCTTTTTCCTTTTGAAGAAGACTCTCTGGTATGAACATTGGCATATACACATTTTCATGTCCTGTTTCCTTGAATTTTTTATCAAGTGCATTCTTTATATTTTCCCATAGTGCAAAAGCATAAGGTCTTATTATTACACATCCCCTAACACTTGAATAATCAACAAGTTCTGCCTTCTTAACAATATCTGTATACCACTGTGCAAAATCATCTTCCATAGATGTTATTTCTTTAACCATCTTTTTATTTTTACTCATTTTTTTCCTCCTAAAAATTATTTTAGAATATAAAAAAACCTCCAATCCCACAAAAGGGACCGAGGTTTAATCGGCGGTACCACCCTAATTAATACAATTAATTAAAAATACTCACTCAAATTTTAACGTTAATTTCCGCTGCACTTTCTATGCAGAACTAAAAGGTAGGTTCAAAATTGTCTTAAACGGAAACTCTCACCTTAAATTCCTTCTCTTGTATAAAAGACTTAATTTTTAATAATCCTTCTTAACGTTTTTCTTTATTAAATTATCTTTAGGATAAAATATAAATTTCAATTTGTCAAGCAAAACTGTCCAATTAAGCTTTTCTTCATTAACAATAATTAATTATTTCTATATTTAAAATATTTTCAGTCTACAATTACAGATAATCCATCTGGTATAACTACAACTTTAGCATCTTCTCCTTGAAGTTCATATGCCTTTTTAAGCGCCTCATCAAAAGTTGAAGCATGAAGCATATGCATGCTCTTTATAGTTTTTTCATCACACATATTTGTTACCATAATTACTGTGTGCTTATAAAGAATTCTTGCAAATATCTGTGCTTCCCATTGATCCGGTACTGTTTCATTTCTTGGAATCTTTGCTACCTTATCTAAGAAATCTTTTGGAGTTTTAACGCCTACTAAGTTTTTAAAAAAACCCTCACCACCATGTCCATCGCAGCATGAGGCTAACATTATAATAACACCATTTTCTTTACAAACAGCTTCTGCTGCTGTCATGCCTTTAACTGACTGGTATATGTTCTGATCTAATGGATAACCTCCATTAGTAGTCACTACTATATCACCTACTATTTTTTTAACTCTTGATAGATCATGTACAAATTTGCAGCCCTTTTCATGAGCAAATTTGCTGTGACCTGCAACTGCATAAATTATCTTCTTATCACCATCAAGCACTACGTTAATAATAAATGCAAGTTTTGCTTTTTCTGCTGCATATAACATATCCTTATGAATAGGATTATTGTAAAGGTTTCCAGTTCTTGCATTATAATCTGCAATAAATTCTGAGCAGTGGTTTGCCATAATAGTTTTAGCTGAAGCTATCCCAGGGAGTACACTTTTTCTTCCACCTGAAAAGCCCGCAAAAAAATGTGCTTCTATAAAACCTTCTGCAATCAAAAGATCAGCCTTAGCTGCTACTTTGTTAATTATAAGTTCCCCTCCAGAAGGAAGTGTCCCTATTTTAACAAGACTATCTTTATCACGAGAATTATGAACTATAATTCGTTCATTACATACAATTTCTTCACCATATTTATCTATAAGTTCTTCTTTGGTAGTCATCCTATGAAAACCTGTAGCAATTAAGATTTTTATATCAATATGTGGATTAGACCTCCTTATTCTTCTTAAAAGTATTGGCATTATTATTTTACTTGGCACAGGTCTTGTATGATCACTACTTATTATGACTATATTTTTCTTACCCTTAACAAGTTCCTCTAGCTTTTGCGAACCTATAGGGTTATCAAGTGCCTCCTCAACTAGCTGTTCCTCTGTTTTGTCTGACTTATATTTTTTAAGTTCAGATTCTAATATAGCAGTTAGATTTTTATCATCTATCTTTGCATCTATTTTGGTCTTATAATACGGTAATTTTACATTTGCCATCCAAACACCCCATCATTTATTAATTTAGGCTGATAAATATTACTACATGAACATTTGATTTCTCTATTATCATATATGTTTATTCATAGCCTATAATTACATTATAATACATTTTATGTATATATTTTCATTTAAATTCTAGTCTAATTTTAACCGAAAATTTTATTGACAACCCTTTTAAATGATGATAATATGTAATTGAAAATAGTTATCAATTAGTTAGGAGTGATGTTATGAGTTTAAGCGAACTTAGACCTGGTGAGATTGGAGTTATCGAGAATTTGAGCTGCGACGAAAGATTAACTAAAAGGCTACTTGCATTAGGTTTCATAGAAGGTACGCAGATAAAAGTTAAAAGGTGCGCTCCACTTGGCGATCCTATGGTTATACATGTTAGAGGTTTTAACATGGCAATTCGTAAAAAAGATGCGCAGAAAATATCATTAGGAGAGATGTAGAATGAAGACAGCAGCACTTATTGGAAATCCAAATGTCGGTAAAACTAGCCTATTCAATGTACTAACAGGTTCAAATCAATATGTAGGTAATTGGGCTGGAGTAACAGTCGAAAAAAAAGAAGGTTTTCTTGATAAATCTTTTAAGATTGTAGATTTACCTGGAATATATGCAATGGACACCTATTCAAATGAAGAGAAAGTTTCTAAAAACTTCTTACTAAACGAAAAAGTTGATGTAATAATTAACATTGTTGATGCTTCAAATCTAAACAGAAATTTATATTTAACAACTCAGCTCTTAGAGTTTAAAATACCTATTATCTTAGTTGTAAATATGGTTGATGTAGCCAAGGACAAGGGCATTGAAATCGACTATGAAAAATTAGGTAGTGAACTCAATGTAACTGTAATTCCCATTATTGCTAGTAAAAATAAAAATATAGAAAAAGTTATTGATATGCTTTTAAAAAGCAATTTTTTATGTACTGCTACTGATAATGACTATCATTTTCAAGACGAAAAGGAAACCTATGCTTTTATAGAAAATATTCTTAAAAAGTGTACAACATTCAATAACAATTCAATGGAGGAAAAGTCATTTTCCGAAAAACTAGACAAAATAATATTAAATAGATTTTTAGCCTATCCTATTTTTGCAATTATTTTATTAATAACATTTTTATTTACATTTAATTTCGTAGGGGGTCCTCTACAAAACCTTTTAGACATTGGAATTAATAATTATTTAATACCTGAACTGCACGTTCTCCTTTCAGGACAAAGTGCATGGTTTAGTTCTCTTTTAATTGATGGAGTTATTGGAGGTGTTGGTTCTATAATAGTCTTCTTCCCATTAATTTTAAGTTTGTTCTTCTGTATTTCTATTTTGGAAGACAGTGGATACATGGCAAGAGCAGCACTTTTAATGGATAAATTCATGACTAAAATAGGACTCTCTGGAAAAGCTTTTATACCTATGATTATGGGACTTGGCTGCAGTGTTCCTGCAATAATGTCAACCAAAACTCTTGAAAGTGAAAAAGACAGAAAACTTACTGCTCTTTTAGTACCACTTATGTCTTGTAATGCAAGACTACCAATATATGTACTACTTGCATCTGCATTTTTCCCACGTCATGAAGGTTTAGTTATATGCTCACTTTATTTACTTGGAATGTTAATTGCCTTTATAATAGGTTTATTATTTAAAAATACATTATTTAAAAAAGGTGATGAACCACTTATAATAGAGCTTCCTGATTATAAAATACCTAACCTTAAAAATCTTCTAATGCACACTTGGGATAAAGGAAAGGGCTTTTTAAAGAAAGCTGGTACTATAATATTCTCTATATCAGTATTACTGTGGGTTTTATCGAACTTTAACTTTACAGGTAAAACTGACATACAAAATAGTTTCCTTGCTTTTATTGGACATATAATAGCTCCACTTTTTAAACCTCTTGGTTTTAGTAACTGGCAAAATTCAGTTGCACTTTTAAGTGGACTTGCAGCTAAAGAAGTAGTTGTAAGTACTATGGGTGTACTCTACGGAGCACATATTACAGCAATAATACCAACAATATTTACTCCTCTTACAGCTTATGTATTTTTAGTTTTTGTGTTACTTTATCCTGCTTGTATATCTGCAATTGGAACTATGAAAAAAGAATACGGAACTAAAATGGCTTTATTTTCCTTCGGTTATCAAATAGCCCTTGCATGGTGTGTGTCATTTATTGTTTATCATATAGGACTTTTAATTGTTTAAAAGGAGATGTTTACATGATTGATATAATTATTGCTGCTTTAATAATATTACTTGCTTTAATAATATTTGTAAAAAACGTACTAAAAAAATCAAAAGGCGGATGTGATTGCTGTTCTCAATGTTCAGCTAACTGCAAAGTTAAAAATATAAAACCAAAAAATAATTAATTTTAAATCACTAAATTGCTCATATTTCATAACATGAAATATGAGCAATTTTTTAGTAAATAAAAAAAGCTTAACTGTGTTTAAGTTAAGTTTTGTATATTTACTTCTATATGGAGTTTTTATGTATTATTGTGCTATATTGTGTGATATAAAATCATCAAGAAAAATTGAAAATAGAACTGAAATTCAATATAAACTTATAAAAATGCTTGAAATTGCAAATGAAAAATTCAAATCAGATATTGCATGGTCTTTTAATATAACTACTGGTGATGAGTGGGAAGGTCTTTTAAAATATCCAAGCAATTATAATAAAATTTTAAAATTTTTTAGATGCTATATGCCTGAAATTAAATTTTATACTGGTATTGGTATTGATAAAATACTTATTTGTGATTTTAATTTATCTGTAAATGAACTAGATGGGCCTGCCTTTTACTCAGCAAGAAAAGCTGTGAACTTTGCAAAACGAAATAATCTCCCCTTAGTATTGCTTTCTAAAACTTTAGAAAATTTTTAATGTATTAATCAATACTCCACCTATAATAGCTATTATAAAACTTATAAAAGTTCCAATTAAAAAATATTCAGCAAAACTTTCATCGTCTAATTTTTTAAATCTAGCTATGGATTTTGCTGTAAGTACAAAGCCTATCATAAGAGGTTCTCTAAAAGATATTACAAGTATTATGAACATTCTTTCAAGAATTCCAATTATAAATCCACCATTGTCTATTCCTCTTTTTTCTTCATCCTTGTTTAATATCACAAAATTATTGTCAATAAGGTTTCTATATTTATTTAAATTAATGTGAGCTATAAATTTCTTAATAAATATTCCAACCTCAAATGTACAAATAAAAAAAATATTTATTAAAATTAGTATTCTATCAAAAATATTTATATTGTAAGGATACCTATTAATGTTACCCACTATTCCTCCATAGTAGTACCCTACAATTACAAATATACATACAAAATGAATTGTCTGATCAGATAAAAACAAAATTATACTATTTTCCATGGATGATTTGAGTTTTATTATTATAGATTTTATTTGATCAATGCCAAAATGAATAACACATATTTCAAAAGGTATTATATAATATACTTCTCTTATCATATCTATTTTTTTAAATAAAAACAAAATAAAAATCATAAAAAAAAGATGCACAGTACAGTGAAAAAAATTTCCTTTAATTTCATTGTACAAATTTTTACTAAATCTATAATTGATTATTTTCTCATTTTGAAATATAAAATCACATAACAAATGGCTAATAAACATTAAATTAAGAATTCGTATTGCCATTTCTCATACCTTCTTTAATTGAACAGTATAAATTTAAAAGCTCCTCTATATTCAGATTATTATTTTTTATAACAAAATAATTTGAATTATTTATTTTTTGACTTATATCTGCTTTAGATAAATTTTTATCATTTATAATGCTGCTATATGAGCCATATTTTTCATACAATTCTATAATATCAAGCTGTTTATCCGTTATTTTATATTTAATAACTTCATTATTCTCAATTAATAGATTTATAATATCATTAATAGTTGGAATGCTGGCTGTTCCCTCAATTTTAGTTACAGCTACCTCATTTAAATCCTGTAAATTATACATGTATTTCAGTTCCATAAGCTGTGCATTAAAATATACATTATTTTTCTTACTATTAATATTTTTATTATAAAATCTATTTTTATTCTTTACGATATTTAAGGCTTCCCTTGCTTTTATAAAACATTCTCCATCCATAAATCTTGTATCTTCATAAATATTAGTACTTATTGTTCCAATTCCAAAACCACAGTATATAAATATGCTTTCTTTTCTTAAAAATTTTTGGAAATCACATATAATTTCATAACTTTTTTTAGGTTCCTTAAGGACAATCTGCCATTCATCTCCAAGAGTAAAGGTTATTGGAGTTAATAATATATCTTTTTTAGCTTCATTCATGAATTGCACAAACTTATTTATTTTTTCTTGAATTATTTCTCTTTTTTCGATTTTTCTTGAAGCTACAATATCAATATCTATTGCCCCATACAAATTCATAATTTACCCTCCAGTTATAATCTTTTATTACATTATATCATATATGCTAATATTACCATATAATCAATTTTTTATATAAATTTTCAGAAACTTATTCTGGATTTTTGACGTAATCGTTACCACAAGTTTATAATAGTAGTTGTTTGTTAAACAATATTTTTCAACGGAGGTTTTGCAAAATGAAACAAGGTTACCTTTATATTACTTTAGCAACTATATTTTTTAGCACCATGGAAATAACGCTAAAGCTAGTTTCTGGTGAATTTAACCCAATTCAATTAACTTTTTTAAGATTTTTTATAGGTTCAATTATACTTTTACCACTAGCTATTAAAAATTTAAAATCTAAGAAACTATCTCTTAACAAAAATGACTTTAAGTTTTTTGCAATGTGCGGTTTCATATGTGTTGTTGTAAGTATGACATTTTTTCAATTGGCCATATTATATGGAAAAGCTTCTATTGTAGCCATACTATTCAGCTGTAATCCTATATTTGTTATACCTCTTGCCTTTTTTATGTTAAGTGAAAAAATTTATAAACACACAATAGCAAGTCTTATAATAAGCCTTATAGGCGTTGTTGTTATAATGAATCCTATTAACATAGCTAAGAACAATCCTATAAGTATTATTTTAGCACTTCTTTCTGCTGCAACTTTTGCATTATATGGAGTTGTTTCAGCAAAAAAAAGCCAAAGATATGGTGGAATAGTTTCAAGCTGTTTTAGTTTCTTATTTGGAAGCATGGAAATGCTAGCACTTATACTTATTTCAAAAATAAGCTTTATTTCGCAATTTTTATCTTCTAATAGTTTAAATGATTTTGCAAGCATTCCTATTCTTAAAGGAATAACATTGAGTTCTATTCCAAGCCTTATATATATAGGAGTATTTGTAACAGGTCTAGGTTATACTTTTTATTTTCTTGCAATTGAAAATACAAATGCAGCTACAGCTTCACTTGTATTCTATATAAAACCAGCACTTGCACCTATTTTAGCTCTATTTGTATTAAAAGAATCCTTAGCACTAAATACTGTTGTAGGAATGCTGTTTATAATTACAAGTTCATGTATAACTTTTATCTTCAATTCAGCAGTTCAGAGAGAACAAGAGGTTATACCAATACGAATTGACGAAGAAGACGATGATGATGAAATAAGTGCAAATGATAGATAATATACTCTACTAAAGCACAATAGACTCTACTTTAAAATAATGTGTACAAACATTATTTTAAAATAGGGCCTATTTTTTGTTGCTTATATTATATTATTTTTTCTTAAAAATTCTTCATCTTCCATAACAGAAGTATAAGCATCATCTTTAATTATTTCATGCTCCTCTGAAAAAACTATTGCCCTTTTAAAAACTCCTTTAACATATTCAAAATCGTGTGTTGAGCAAAGAATTGTTTTTCCTGCACTGTTTATATCCATCATAAACTTTCTCAAAAATCTCTTTGTCTTTGGGTCAAGTCCATTCATTGGCTCATCAAAAATATATATATCCGGATTCAAAACTAGTGTAGTAGCAATAGCAACTTTCTTCTTTTCCCCACCACTTAAATTGTATGGCTGCCTATCCTTTAACTTTTCAATTTTTAAAAATTGAAGCGTGTCTATAACTCTATTCTTAACTTCATCTTCATTCATACCCATCTGCCTTGGTCCAAAAGCAATTTCATCATAAACATTTGTACAAAAAAGCTGTGCATCAGAATTTTGAAATACAAATCCAATTTGCTTATGAAACTTTTTAGAAAACATATCATTTTTCAAACTTTTTTCCGTTATATTTTCATTTTTAAAAATATACTCTCCTGTTTTAGGAAAAATTAAGCCATTTAATATTTTCATTAAAGTTGACTTGCCACT
>JAQUXS010000104.1 GCA_028692255.1 Clostridium sp. | reverse complement strand
TAAGTGACTGCAATTCATCTACATAAGCACCCTCTTTTTCATTATTATAATCATAGAAAAAGTCAATAGAAAATTCCTTTGGAACATTTCCTTGTGCAAAACTCCTAAATGGAGTCAATCCAATTCCACCAGCAATCCAAATTTGCCTCTTAGAGCCTGTTTTATAATTAAATTTACCATGAGGTCCTGATACTTTAAACTCGTCACCAATCTTAATAGTTTCATACAGTCCTTTTGTGTGATCTCCTAGTGCCTTAATTGTGAATTGAATTTCACCTTTTTTAGGAGCTTCACTTATTGTAAAAGGATGAGATACAAATTTATTTTTATTACCCAAAACTTTCAAGAATGCAAATTGTCCTGATTTAAACTTCATATCCTTTCCAATGGAAGCTCCTGTTATTTCTAACGTACCATTTGCCACTGTTTTTAAATTTTTGACCTTAAACTTGTATTTAAATGATGCTGCTTCATAAATAAAAACACTGTAAACTACTGATGCTATGCCTATAATATTTACAAAATTCATCCATATACTATAAGGCTTCATTGAAAAAACAGCATAAGTTGAACTTCCATAATAGTGATAAATTCCAAAAGCATATGCTACAATCATAAACTTATGAATCACTTTCCATCTTTCATAATTTAACTTTTTAGCTAATATAGCCACTGCTATAAGAATTATAAACAAATACATACTAAATGTTCCATACATAGCATAGTGATCTTTAGGAAATCTTATTCCATCATACTTTGCCGTTCTTTTACCTATACCTATTGTTATATTATGTATAACAACCAAAGCAAGTGCTGAGATGCTTAAATACCTGTGGTAAATATATGATTTATCTATACCATCAAATAAATCATCCAAAATGCTATGTCTTGTTGAAATAAAATTAACAAGTGTAAATGCTACCAAAGCAAATGAAGCTATTAGCTGTGAATATCCAGTAATTAAATTTATCTGTCTTGTTGGATCCATAAATATCCATGTCACCCATGTTATTATCATACTAAAAATTATAATTAATTTTCCCTTTGTAATTTTCATATTGAACACCCTTCCATAATTTCCATATAAATTTTAATCTTTATCTATTTTTACCAGATAAAGATTAAAATTAGATTAAAAAATAATATATATTATCTAATACTATGTATTATTTACTAATTCCCCTCAAAAAATAAAAAAACTGCCCGATTTTCGGACAATTTTTTATAAATAATTTTAACTTAAGTATGTAATACCATTAATCAATTTAATTTATCAAATATAGTTGTAAAAATGCATGAAGCAGAGAAATACTAAACTCTATTTATTTAACATCCATATTGAATAATTTAATACACCTGCAAATAACAGCCATAATATATATGGTATCATTAAATATCCTGCTATTTTGTCAATTTTATAAAATTCAAAAGCTGTCATAATAACAATTACCAATAACAATAGTAATTCAAAAAAAGCTACCCCATAAAGTTCAAATCTAAAAAAAATAATTGGCCAAAGGAAATTTAAAATTAACTGTATAATATACAGTACTCCTGCTTTTGTAATTTTTTCTCCTTGTTTTCCTTTAATCCATACCCTATATGCAGCTATCCCCATAAATAGATATAATATTGTCCACACTATAGGGAATACACAACTTGGTGGTGAAAAAGAAGGTTTTTTAAATTCCATATAATTTATGGAATTAGTCATTCCAAGAATACCACCAAGTATCCCTACTCCTTCTGCTATTATAATGCTTATAATAAGATCTCCAATATTTTTTTCTCTATTTTCTTTATATTGTCTACTATCCACTAACTCACCCCTTAAAATAATTAAATACATAAAACATCTTACTTTCTATAATATTTTTATTCCATGTATTATATTCTATGTTTAATTAAAAATAAGAGTGGCCAATTATTTTTTAATGAAATCACAAAACTGTTTAAAAAATCAACTCTCCTGGTTTATAACCCTCAGGCAATTCCTCTTCACTTAAAAATTTGAAGTTTTCATCACGTAGTATTGGCAAAAATGCTTCGTATGGAATTCTTTGAAACTCACAGCCGTAATCACTAGCTCCGAACCATTTGCCTTCTTTTCTGCTAAGGTTTAAATCTCGTGTGAATTTTGTATAGTTTGAGCAATCATGAACTACAAAATCCCACTTTTCTTCATCAGCTATTTTCATAAATTTCAAGGTTAATTCCCTACTCCAAGTTGGAGATAAATATCCCTGTCTAGAAATATACATATTTTCTCCATAATAATTGTCTATATTATTTTCATTTAAATGTAATTCTGCACAATTGATAAAATCGAGGTTTGTATCTAAAATTGCTTGTTTTTTCTTAAAGAAACCTTCAAAAAACTCAGGAGTCATTGGAGTTTCAATACCTACAGCTTTAATATATTTTTTTGCTATCTTTATATTTTCAATAACCTTATCAGAACAATTAGAAGCCCCTAGATTGAAACGTAGTTCATCAAGTCCAGCTTCCCCTAATGCTTTAAGTGTCTCTTCTGTAGCTGAGATTCCATTTGTATATAGATGTTGATAAACCCCTGCAGCACTAAATTTCTTTATTACTGAATAGTATTTTTCAATTTCCATAAATGGCTCTAAATAAACGTATGCAACCCCAGTAGGTTTCTTGTGGATGGAAAGAAGTAAATCAATATCCTTATCATAAAATTTCGTTTCTCCAATTTCCCACATACCTTCACCAATTGGAGGAAGGTCTTCTAGCTCTCCATAATTATAACAGAACTTACAATTTGCATTACATTTGTTTGTCTTCCTAATTGCACTGAGACCAGTACCCATTAAACAAGAAATACATCCTTTTGGGAATTTATCTTCACTTCCTACAAAAAAAGTTCTATCCTTTAAAGTTTTTAAATTTTTAATTTGAGACATTAATATATCATTTCGATGATCTATTGACGTCTCAATTTGCGCAAGGGTAGCGTAAATAATTTCTTGCTGCTTTGTCATAAGTTCCTGTTCCTCAGGTAGTACTGCAAAAAATTCAAACCACGCTAGTGCATCCTTTTTTGATATTTTCATAATTTATCCTCCTATGTAACTTACTTATTTTATATAATCAATACGTTTTTAAAATAATTTCTAAATCCAATAAAACCAATATCTATAAGCATCCTTTAACCATACTAAAAATCAATATTTCCCTTTAACATTTCTGCATACTCTTTTGAGCAAGATAATAAATAACCGCAATGATCAAAACCATTCTTTTTAATAATACGACTATGTTTATATTTTTTTAACCTAAACATACATAAACGTGCTGATTCTTTAGTTCCATATAGAAATATAATAGACTTCTGCGCTGATATATCTAAATGTGGCAATTTAAAACTGTAACAAGCATATGCCAAATTTTTAACACTTTCTTCCGTTATATGGCTGCATACATCAAACATTTGATTGCCCAACCCAGGAAATAGATTATCTAATTTATTAATAGCTTTTTCATGATTTTGTTGTATTCTACTACAAATATTCCAAAATTTTTTTGTTGCAATCTTCTGTACCAGAGGTCCAAATTTAAAGAACGGTCCTCCATCCAAATATACTTTATTTATATGAATCCTGTTTCGCTTATATATCTCAAATGCAATAATGGCCCCTAATGATATACCCAATACAAAATCTAAATTTTCAATATCATTATCTTGCAAATAAGCAAGTATTTTGTCTGCTTCATCTTCATATGATAAAAATATAGAATTTTCATTTACATCGTGTCCATCTAGTGTTGGTATAATTATAAAATAATCATCTTTTAAATATTCTATCAAATGGGAAAAACTTGCTGATGTTACAAACATAGCATGTATAAGTAATATTATTTTACCATTAAAGTTACCAACAGTTTTAAATGTCATATGATATCACCCTTTTATTTAGAAATAACTTTATCAATAATAATTATAACACCTAATTATTTTACATCTGCACATTTTTTAATTACTTCCACCCATTCCTTCGGTCTGCATGCTAACAGTTCTTCATGCTTAAGATCATGCTTAACAATATGAGGATTTTTAAAATGCTGTTTATATCTTTTTAAATACATTTCTCCCATTTTTGATGCATACAAACAATGTATCCTGTTGATCTAGATCAGAACTACCCAAAATGCCATGCTTAATATGAATTTGTTTTCTTTGTATGAGTAATCCTACAAATGATCCACCAAGCGAACATCCATATACAGAATGAATCTTTCCATTAAATTTACCCTTTATATAATCTTCTATCTTTTCAATTTCTGTAATCATATCATGAAATTCTGTTTGCTCAGTTTCATCAAAGCCATCATAAGATACACACACTACATAAAATGACTCTGCCAACAGATCTATAACATTATCATAATTATTTTTCCAATGGCAACATGTTCCCGGAAGCAAAAGAATAGCCGGATTATTCACATTACCAAACTCATAAAATTTCATATTATACTACTCTCATCTGCAAATGTTAGCGTAAAGTTATTTATTTTTACATACTCAATATTTTTTAATGCATTCTATAATCATACCATAACTTATACTGCTGTTGCCCTTAAGAAGTCTTTTCTATAGTTTTAATTGCTAAATCATTATCCTTACTCTTCATAGAAATCCGTTATTTAAAACTACATAAAAATAAAAACTGTCGACAAATATTTGCCAACAGCTTCATATGTATACATAAGTTAAACATTTCTAATCATTCTGAGTATTTTCTGATGAATCATTTCCTATTGTTTCAGTTACATCTTGTTGCCCTTGATTATAATAATTTGTCCTTGCTGCTGATTGAAAAGCACCTTTAATAGAATTTACTTGATCTTGTGAGATTGTCCCATTAGATACTAGACTGCCTATAGGATTAATGCTGCTACTATATGTTCCTGACATATTAGCCTGACTTGCAGATTGAAAAACACTTTTAATGGAATCTGCTTGACTCTGAGTAATTGTTCCATTAGATACTAAACTACTTAGTATATCTGATGGACCTCCAGAAGTACTATTATTTATTTGTTCAGTGGCATTTTGACTTAATTCAATTGAATCCTTTGAATGATTACCATGATGATGGTGGTGGTGAACGCTAGTACTATTATCTCCTTGAGTATTTGTAACTCCAGTACCAGCTTGAGTATACACATTGTTTGAATTTGAAACACTACTTATTGTACTCATATTGATTCCCCCTAATTTTATAAATGTTGTATTTTGTTTTAATTATAAATATTCAATATGACAATCTTGTTACAGCTATGTTTCAAAAATAAATACGTTCTCTTATAATTCTTTTATATCCTTACTTTTTATAAAATTATTGTTATCCAGCTCCTCAAACGCTGTTTGCAGTTCTTTATTTGTGTTCATAACAATTGGCCCACCCCAGGCTATAGGTTCCTTCAATGGCTTAGCAGATAAAAGAATAAAACGTACAGACTCATCTGCAGCCTTAATCCAAAATTCATTATCATGACTAAACAATACAGCTTGTTTTTCATCCACTAAATCTTCTAGATTATCCACACTCTTATCTGGATCAAAAATTGCTTTTCCGCTAAAAATATAGACAAATAAAGTATTTTCAGCGTCATTTATGAAATGCCATTCCCTATTAGCAGGCAATTCAACATCAAGATATGTTGTCTTAATATACTTTCCTTCAAAAGCACCTTTATATCCCTTATAGTCTCCTGCAAT
>JAQUXS010000103.1 GCA_028692255.1 Clostridium sp. | reverse complement strand
GGGTTATTGAGGGCTTTCCAAAAGAAGGTATTAGTTTTAAAGATGTTACAACTTTAATTCAGGACAAGGATGCGCTTAAGTATGCAATTGATAAAATGGCAGAGACTTTAAAAGACGAGAAAATTGACATTATTGTAGCACCTGAGGCAAGAGGATTTTTATTTGGAGTACCACTTGCATATGCTCTTGGAGCTGGTTTTGTACCTGTTAGAAAAAAGGGAAAGCTTCCAGCTAAAACTATTGAAATTAAATATGATCTTGAATATGGTGAAGATGTACTTGAAATGCATTTAGATTCTGTTAAAAAAGGACAAAGAGTTGCTATAGTAGATGATTTACTTGCAACAGGAGGAACTACTGAAAGTGTTGTAAAACTTGTAAATAAATTAGGTGGAGATGTTGTAGCACTTGAATTTGTTGTAGAATTAACAGGGTTAAAAGGTAGAGAAAAATTTAAAAATTATAAAGTTGGTTCCCTTGTAGAATACGATTTTTAATAATTGTAAAATTAATTGCAAAATGGTATTTTATCATATATAATAATAATAAAATAAATTGGCTGGTTGTGAGACCAGCCTTTGATTTTAGGGAGAGAAACTCAATGCTTAGCAAACTTATGGAAACTATTGATAAATATTGTTATAATATTGATAAAGATGTAATAAACAGGGCATATGATTTAGCTGCTGAAGCTCATAAAGATCAAAAAAGAGAATCTGGTGAGCCATATATAATACATCCAATAGAAGTTGCATGTATACTAGCAGAAATGGGTATGGATACTGCTACAATTGCAGCTGGACTCCTTCATGATGTTATTGAGGATACTAATTGTAGTTATGAAAAAATACAAGAAATGTTTGGCAGTGAGATAGCCAATCTTGTTGAGGGTGTTACTAAGCTTGGAAAGATAAATTTCATTACTAAAGAAGAACAGCAGGCTGATAATATAAGAAAAATGCTTCTTGCAATGGCACAGGATATAAGAGTTATACTTATAAAATTAGCAGATAGACTTCACAATATGAGAACTCTAAGATATAAATCAATTGAAAAACAAAAGGAAAAGTCTAAAGAAACATTAGACATATTTGCACCACTTGCTCATAGGCTTGGAATTTCAAAAATAAAATGGGAACTAGAGGACTTATCCTTCAGATATTTAAAACAAAATGAGTACTATGAATTAGTAGATGAAATATCTGAAAAAAGAGTTGAAAGAGAAGAATATATAAAAGGTATAATTAATCAACTTGACAAAAGATTAAGAGAATCTAATATAATAGCAGACTTAGCAGGAAGACCAAAACATTTCTATAGTATATATCGAAAAATGGTAAACAAGAATAAAACATTGGATCAAATATTTGATCTTACAGCTATTAGAATCTTAGTAAAAGATATAAGAGAGTGTTATACTGTACTTGGAATTGTGCATACTATGTATAAGCCAATACCAGGTAGGTTTAAAGATTATATTGCAATGCCTAAGCCTAATATGTACCAATCACTTCATTCCACTGTAATAGGCCCACAGGGAAAATCCTTCGAGATACAAATAAGAACCTATGATATGCATAAGACAGCAGAATATGGTATTGCTGCCCACTGGAAATACAAAGAGGGCGTAAAGGACGAAAATCAAAATCATAACAATGCTGCTAGTATTAAAACTGACTTTGATAAGAAATTAGCATGGGTAAGAGAAATGCTTGATTGGCAAAAAGAAACAAACAATCCTAAGGAATTTATGGAAAGTTTTAAAATAGACTTATTTGCAGATGAAGTATTTGTTTTTACGCCAAAAGGTACAGTTATAAATTTGCCTTCTGAATCAACACCAGTAGATTTTGCTTATAAGATACATACAGATGTAGGAAATAGATGTATAGGAGCAAAAGTTAGTGGAAAAATAGTTCCTCTAGATTACAAATTAAAAACTGGTGAAATTGTAGAAGTTCTTACTTCAGGAGTTACAAAGGGTCCTAATATAGAATGGCTAAATACTGTTAAAAGTAACCAGGCAAAAAGTAAAATAAGAGCATGGTTTAAAAAAGTAAAAAGAGAAGAGAATATAAATAAGGGCAAAGAAATTGTTGAAAAAGAATCTAAAAAGCAGGGTTATAATTTTGGCGAAATAGCAAAACCAAAACCACTTGCAAAAATATTAAAAAAATATAATATGAATTCTATAGAAGACATTTATGTAGCAGTTGCTATAGGTACAAATTCTGCTTCTATTATTGTATCTAAACTAAAGGAAAATTTTGAAAAAGGTAACGGTACAATCAATAATGATGAAAATACCATAAAGGATTTAAAAGAACACATAAGTAAAGAAGCAAAAAAAGAAAAAAGCAAGAAAAATTATAGTGTTGGTGTAACAGTTAAAGGTGAAACAGATATAATGGTTAGGTTTGCTAAATGTTGTAATGCTGTTCACGGTGACGAAATTATAGGATATATAACAAAAGGCAGAGGGATATCTGTTCATAGAAAAGATTGTGAAAATATAATAAATTTATCTAAAATCGACCCAACTAGAGTTGTTGAAGTTGAATGGGGAAGCGGCAAAAATGAAGAATATATTGCAGAAATTGAAGTAAAAGCTGAAGATAGACAAAACCTTTTAACTGATATTATGGAAATTATTAATTTAACCGATACTAATATAATATCAATGAGTGCTAAGTCATTAAAGGGAAATACTGCATGTATGATTTTTAAAGTGAAAATTATAGATATAAGCCATCTTCAAATACTAATGAAAAACATAAATAAACTCAGAGGAGTTTATGATGTATATAGAACTAAAAATTAATTTGTAATTGAGGGTGATTTGTGTGAGAGTTGTAATTCAAAGAGTAAAAAGTTCATCAGTTACTATTGATGGTAAAATTGTAGGTGAAATTAAAAAAGGTCTCAATGTACTTTTTGCTTTTACACAAGGTGATACAGAAGATGATCTTGAATATATGAAAGAGAAAATACTTAATCTTAGGATATTTGAAGATGAAAATGATAAAATGAATAAATCTCTTTTAGATATTAATGGAGAACTTCTTTTAATTTCACAATTTACGCTTTATGGAGATTGTGCTAAGGGAAGAAGACCAAATTTCATGAAGGCACTTTCAAAAGATCAAGCTATAATGTTAAATGATAAATTTATAGAACTTTTTAGAGGAGAAGTAAGAAAAGTTAAAAGTGGACAATTTGGAGCATATATGGATGTTAAAATAGAAAATGATGGTCCGGTAACTTTAATTATAGATAGTAAAAAGACATCTTAAAATAACGTAATAGTTATTTCATTTAGATTAGACTTATTAAATGGAGGGAATATAATGGAAATTAATATAATACCTGCGGGTATTTATGATGCAAATTGTTACATTTTATTTGATGAGGATACAAACAATGCTGTAGTTATAGATCCAGGTGGAGATTCTGACTTAATCTTAGATGAGATTAAAGAATTAAAAGCTAATGTAAAAATGATTTTGTTAACACATGGACATGCAGACCATACAGGTGCAGTAATTGAACTTAGAAATATGTTTGGTTGCAGCGCATATATAAATGATAAAGATGCACATATGATGAAAAAAAACATTGATATATATGGTAAAGAAGAAGAGTGTGGAGATAAATTTGTTCATGATGGAGATGTGCTTCATTTTGATAATCATGAGATAAAATGTTTTGAAACACCTGGACATACACCTGGGGGTATGTGCTATCTTATTGACAAAAATGTCTTTACAGGAGATACACTTTTTTATAGGTCAATAGGAAGAACTGATCTTGAAGGTGGAGATTATGATGAAATCATCAAAAGTATAAATACCAAACTTATGATACTTGATGATGATGTGGACGTTTATACAGGGCATGGACCAAAAACAAATATTGGATTTGAAAGAAAGAATAATCCATTTTTAAGGTAAGCGGTGAAATATGATAAAAATCAAAATAAATGATGAAAAATTTAGGTATGACACATATAACATATTTAATCTTTTTTTTCATGAAATTGAGTTTGTTAAGGATAATTTAGCTGATTATGAAATTTCAATATGTGATAATTATCTCAAAATATCACATACTGGAAATGTAGAAAGCTTTAATTTTGATGCTGAACTTCCTAAAAAGACAAATGTTAAAAAAATTTTATATGTTTTTTTGAGTAGAATTACAGGAAAAGTTCTTCCATGGGGAACTTTAGTTGGAATTAGGCCTACTAAAATAGCAATTGATCTTTTAAAACAGGGAAAAGATGAAGAATATATAGAGGACTATTTTAAAAATCATAATTTGACAAGTAAAGAAAAGATTAAATTATGCGTGGAAATTGCTAAAAGAGAAATAAAATTTGTGAATAGCGATGCTAAAAATATAAGCGTCTATGTAGGAATGCCTTTTTGCCCTACTAGATGCCTTTATTGCAGTTTCATTTCAGATACTATTTCAAATTGCAGTGATGTAATAGATTCTTACCTTGAAGCACTGTATTTTGAAATGAAAGAAATGTCAGAGTATATTAAAAGGAACAAGTTAAATATAGAATGTGTTTATTTTGGAGGCGGAACCCCAACTTCAATAAATGAAGATCAGTTTGATGAAACTATGAAGAACATATACGAAAATTTTATAAATGGCAATAATGTTAAAGAAGTTACTGTTGAATGTGGAAGACCGGATAGTATAACTTATGAAAAGTTATGCAGTCTTAAAAAATACGGAGTAGAGAGAATAAGCATAAATCCACAGACAATGAATGATAAGACATTAAAGCTTATAGGAAGAAAACACACAGCAGAAGATATTATTTCTACATTTAAACTAGCAAGAAGTATGGGATTTGACAATATAAATTTGGATGTTATAGTTGGGCTACCTGGAGAGGGCATTGAAGAGGTAAGGCATACATGTAGTGAAATTATAAAATTAAATCCAGACAGTGTAACTGTGCATGGTATGTCTCTAAAAAGAGATTCAAATCTTCATAAAAATATAATAAGAAATATTCACATGAAAATTGCTGAGGGAGAAGAGCTAAGTGAGATGTATAAAATCTGCGGGAAGCTTCCTATGCAATTAAATTTAAAACCATATTATATGTATAGACAGAAAAATATGGTAGGAAACATGGAGAACGTTGGGTACTCTAAACCAGGTCAAGAATGTATTTATAATATACAAATGATAGAAGAGAAGCAGACAATGATTGCTGTAGGTGCAAATGCTGTTTCAAAAATAATATTTTTAGATGAAGATAGACTTGAGAGGTTTCCTAACAATAAAGATGTTAGAGAATACATAAAAAATATACATAAAAAAGTTAGTGATAAGATAAAGTTTTTAGATGAGTTATACAAGTAAATATTAAAAACCATATATTTGCATAAAAGCACATAAAGGATTACAATTGTATATGCTATTATATTTACTAAGTATAAGCTTAAATTTTTATTTTAGGAGGAAATACTATGGGAGAAGCATTAAAAGGTCTCAAAAGGACAGTTATGTGTGGAGATCTTAGAGAAAGTCACATAGATAGTAAAGTAACAGCCATGGGATGGGTCCAGAGAAAAAGAAATCTTGGTGGACTTATTTTTGTGGATTTAAGAGATAGAACTGGTATACTTCAAGTTGTATTTGGTGAAGAAATAAACGATGAAGCTTTTAAAAAAGCGGATGCACTAAGATCTGAATACTGCATTGCAGTTACAGGTAAGATTGTAAAAAGACAGTCACCAAATGAAAATATGCCAACAGGAATGGTTGAACTTAAAGGCGAGGATTTAAGAATATTTTCTGAAAGTGAAACCCCACCTATATATATAAAGGAAAACTTAGATGCAGATGAAAATATAAGACTTAAA
>JAQUXS010000034.1 GCA_028692255.1 Clostridium sp. | reverse complement strand
CTTTCAAGACCTGTTAGTGTAAATAAGATAGATGATTCTGGTATAACATTTTTATATAAAGTAGTAGGAAAGGGTACAGAAATTTTATCACAGCTTGAACCTAAGGATGACATAAAGATAACAGGGCCATTAGGGAATGGATTTGATGCTGAAAAATTCAGTGGTAAAATTGCAGTAGTTGCTGGAGGAATAGGAATAGCGCCTATGCCATATTTAATTGAAACTCTTAAAAATTGTACTGTGGATTTATATGCAGGGTTTAGAAATGATTGCAGTCTTGCACAAAAAACCTTGAAGTATGCTGATAATGTGTACATAGCTACAGAAAGAGGAGACCTTGGACAAAAAGGATATGTTACAGATATTTTAGAACCTAAGAAATATGACACAGTAGTTTGCTGTGGACCTAATATTATGATGAATAAAGTTGTTAAAATGTGCAAAGAGGATAATGTACCTGTATATCTTTCACTTGAAAACAAAATGGCATGTGGAGTAGGAGCTTGCCTTGTATGTACATGCAAAACTAAGAGTGGAAGAAAAAGAGCCTGCAAAGATGGCCCGGTTTTCCTTGGAGAGGAGCTTGTTATAGATGACTGAAGTTGATATATGCAATGCAAAGCTTAAAAATCCCGTAATTGCTGCTTCAGGTACCTTTGGCTTCGGGGAAGAATACAGTAATTATTTTGATGTAGGACTTCTTGGAGGAATATCTTCAAAGGGACTTACAATCAATCCTAAAGAAGGTAATGATGGCCTTAGAATTCATGAAGTGAGCAGTGGAATAATGAACAGTGTAGGACTTCAAAATCCAGGAGTTAAGGCTTTTATAAAAAATGAACTTCCTCGTATGGAAAAGCTAGGTACTGCGGTAATAGCAAATTTAGGTGGTGGCTCAATTGAAGATTATGAAAGAGGCATGGAACTTCTTGATAAAACAGATGTTGATATTATTGAACTTAACATATCATGTCCAAATGTAAAATGTGGTGGAATGGCATTTGGAATAAAATCTGATGTTGCCTATGATATTGTAAAAAGAGTTAGAAGGTATACTAAAAAACCTATGATGGTGAAATTGTCACCTAATGCTGAAGATATAGTACATATGGCTTATAAATGTGTTGAAGCAGGTGCAGATTCCATATCACTTGTAAATACATTTAAAGGTATGGCAATAGATATAAAGAAAAGAAAACCAGTATTTGATAATGTTACAGCTGGAGTTTCAGGACCATGTATAAAGCCAATGGCACTTAGAATGGTGTATGAAGTTTCAAAGGCAGTTAATGTACCTGTAGTTGGTATGGGAGGGATAAGCAGTGCTGAAGATGCTATTGAATTCATAATGGCAGGAGCAAAGGCTATTCAAGTAGGAACTGCAAATTTCATTAAGCCAGATATTTGCCTAGATATAATAAGCGGAATTGAAAACTTTATGAAAAGTGAAGGAATTAAAGATATATCAGAAATAACAGGAATTATAAAATAAGGATGGTGTATAATTATGAAAAATACAGATGAAATGATTATAAAAAATTTAAAAGAATCAGAGGCACTTTTAGAAGGACATTTTCTTTTATCTTCAGGGAGACACAGCAATAGATACTGTCAGTGTGCTAAACTTTTACAGTATCCTAAAAGAGCTGAGGAAGTTATAAGTGTAATTAAAGATAAATTGCAAGATGTAGATTACAATTTAATTGTAGGACCTGCTATGGGCGGTGTTATAGTTTCTTATGAACTTGCAAGGCAGACAGGAAAACCTGGAATTTTTGCTGAAAGAGTAGATGGCAAGATGACTTTAAAAAGAGGATTTGAAGTTAAAAGTGGTGACAAAATTATAATATCAGAAGATGTTATAACAACTGGTAAATCAACTTGTGAAGTTGCAAAAATTTTAGAAAGCTTTGGAGCAGAGGTAGTTGGAATGTGCTGCATAGTTGATAGAAGAGCAGAGGAAGCAGAAATGCCATTCCCAGTATACAGTGCAATTAAACTTGAAATAGAAAGTTATGATGCAAATAACTGTCCTCTTTGTGCTAAAGGAATTAAATATGTAAAACCAGGAAGCAGAAATATAAAATAAATATTGATATTTTTATAATTATGTAGTACCATATTATTTAGAATAAAATTAAATAGACCTTTAATATTGGTCCTGTGAGGCTGAAAAGGTAAGTGTAAAGTTATACGTTTATGCATAACTTTGTTTTTGTGAGCAAGAGCCTTTTCTATAAGAAAAGGCTCTTTTTTTATGAATACAAAGGGCTTAAGAGTGTAATATTACTGTTGACATATTAAAGGTATATATGATAGTGTTGTATAAATATAAATTTTATTGTATAAAAATAAACTCAAACATATCAGGAGAGGTGTATTTTATGAAAGGGATATTATATTTAGAAGATGGAACCATATATACAGGAAAAGGTTTCGGACAAATTGGAACGTCTGTTGGAGAATTAGTTTTTAATACATCTATGACTGGGTATCAAGAAATACTTACAGATCCATCATATGCAGGTCAAATAATAAATATGACTTACCCGCTTATAGGTAATTATGGAATTAATAAATATGAAAATGAATCAGAAAAGATTCATGCAAGAGGATTTGTTGTGAAGTCAATATGCGATGACCCTTCTAATTATATGAGCGAAAATAATATAGATGACATGCTAAAAAAAATGAATATAGTTGGAGTGTATGATGTTGATACAAGATGTATAACTAAAAAGATAAGAAAATATGGAACAATGAAATGTGTTATATCAAATGAAGAATTTTCTAGTGAAAAACTCAAGAGTATAATGGAAAATACAAAGCTTGATAAAACTTATGTTGCCAAGGTAAGCACAAAGGAAATAAAACATATACAGGGAAGCGGATTTAAAGTAGCTGTTATGGATTTTGGAGCAAAAGGCAATATAATTGAAAACTTAAAGAAAAGAAATTGTGATATAACAATATTCCCATATAACACAGATTTTGATAAAATAATGGAGATAAAACCTGATGGAGTGTTTTTATCTAATGGACCTGGAGATCCAAAGGAATTAAGCGGTACTGTTGAAACTGTGAAAAAAATAATAAATAATGTACCTACTTTTGGAATATGTCTTGGGCATCAGTTAATAGCATTAGCTGTAGGAGGAGATACTTATAAAATGAAGTTTGGTCATAGAGGAGCAAATCAAGGTGTCTATGATATAGACAGGGATAAAGCTTACATAGCTTCTCAAAATCATGGATATGCAGTTGATGCAAAGAGTGTTGAAGATAAAGGAATGGTGATAACTCATATAAATTTAAATGACAACACTGTTGAAGGAATGAGACACAGCATTCTTCCAGTTTTCTCAGTACAGTTTCATCCAGAGGGAGCACCTGGACCACAGGATACATCATATCTCTTTGATAAATTTATAAATATAATGGAAAAGTCTATAAAAGAAGCAGTAGTAATGTAAATAAAAAAGTAAGCATTGGAGGAAATAGTATGCCTTTAGATAAAACAATTAATAAAGCATTAATTATAGGATCAGGACCAATAATTATAGGTCAGGCTGCAGAATTTGATTATTCTGGTACGGAAGCAGCTAAAGCTATAAGGGAAGAAGGTATAAAAACTGTACTTGTAAACAGTAATCCTGCAACTATTATGACAGATAGCCACATTGCAGATAGTGTTTATATAGAACCTCTTACGGTGGAATCACTTGAAAAGATAATAGAAATAGAAAGACCGGATGGAGTGTTAGCAGGATTTGGTGGACAGACTGCACTTAACCTTGCAATGGAACTTAAGGATGCCGGTGTACTTGAAAAATACGGAGTAAAACTTTTAGGTGTAAACAGTGAATCTATAAAAAAGGCTGAGGACAGGGAAGAATTTAAAGAACTTATGGAAAAAATAAATGAACCTGTGCCAAAGAGTATAATTGCAACTAATGTTAGTGAATGCGTAGATTTCGTAAATAAAGCTGGATTTCCTGTAATAATAAGACCTGCGTATACCCTTGGAGGAACAGGCGGCGGTATTGCTGAGAACATGGATGAACTTCTTGAAATTGCAGATAGAGGTATAACTTTAAGCCCAATAGGACAGATACTTTTAGAACAGAGCGTAGCAGGATGGAAAGAAATTGAGTATGAAGTAATAAGAGATAAAAAGGATAACTGCATAATAATATGTAATATGGAAAATTTAGATCCCGTTGGAGTACATACAGGGGATAGTATTGTAGTTGCACCTTCACAGACATTAAGAGACAGCGAATATCAGATGCTAAGATCAGCAGCTATAAAAATAATAAGAAGCCTTAAAATAGAAGGTGGATGTAACATACAATATGCTCTTGATCCCAAAAGCAATAATTATATAGTAATAGAAGTTAACCCAAGAGTAAGTCGTTCTAGTGCATTAGCTTCAAAGGCAGCAGGATATCCAATAGCTAAAATTGCAGCTAAAATTGCAGTGGGATACAGTCTTAATGAACTGAAAAATTATGTTACAAAGAATTCTAGCGCATGTTTTGAACCTGCACTAGATTATTGTGTCGTTAAAATACCAAAATGGCCTTTTAATAAATTCGATACTGCACTTAGAACACTTGGAACTCAAATGAAAGCTACTGGAGAAGTAATGGCTATAGATAGAAGTTTTATAGGAGGCCTTTTAAAAGCAGTAACTTCACTTGAGGGAAAATTAAGCGGACTTAGACTTGATTACATGGAAGAGTATACAGTAAATGACATAATTGAAAAACTTAAAAAGCAGGATGATGAGAGAATATTTGCTGTAGCAGAAGGATTCAGAAAGGGAATGTCTAAAGAGGAACTCCATGACATAACTAAAATTGATAATTGGTTTTTAACTAATATAGAATCTATTGTTAATATGGAGAATAGTCTTAAAGAAAATTGTGGAGTAGACAACATAATTAAAGCTAAAAAGATGGGATTTACAGTTAAAGAAATAGCTAGATTTACTAAAAAAGAAGAGTTATTAGTAGAAAACATATTGAAAGAAAATAATATATCCCCAGTATATAAAATGGTTGATACATGCAGCGGTGAATTTGAAGCAGAGACTCCTTACTACTATTCATCCTATGATGATGAGGATGAAGCAGGTGATAATATACCAAACGATAAGAAGATAATTGTTCTTGGATCAGGACCTATTAGAATTGGCCAGGGCATAGAGTTCGATTATTGCTGTGTTCATGGAGTATGGGGAATAAAAGAAGCAGGATATAAATCAATAATTATAAATAATAATCCTGAGACTGTAAGTACAGACTTTGATACTGCGGATAAATTGTATTTTGAATCACTGTATATTGACAATGTTATGGATATAATCGAGAAAGAAAAGCCATATGGAGTAATTGTACAGTTTGGAGGTCAAACTGCAATTAATCTTTCTGAAAAATTAGATGAAAAAGGTGTAAAAATCTTAGGAACTTCATTTAAATCCATAGATCTTGCAGAAGACAGAGAGAAGTTTAGTGAACTTTTAAAAGATATAGATATACCTCTTCCAAAGGGTTTGTCAGTTACTAATATTGATGAAGCTTATGATGCAGCAGCAAAGCTTAAATATCCAGTAATAGTTAGACCTTCTTATGTTATAGGTGGAAGAGCAATGCAAGTTGTTTATGATGATAAAACACTTGAAAAATATATGAAAGAGGCAGTTAACCTTTCAAAAGAATATCCAGTACTTGTAGATAAATATATAAGAGGAACAGAAATTGAAGTTGATGCAATTTCAGACGGAGAGAACATACTAATGCCAGGGATCATGGAGCATGTTGAAAGAACAGGGGTACATTCAGGAGACAGTATAACAATGTATCCAACAAAAACACTTTCAGAAGATGTTTTAAATAAACTTGAAAATTATACTCTTAGAATTGCAAAAGCACTCAATATACGTGGACTTTTTAACATACAATACGTATTTGATGGAGAAGATGTATATGTAATTGAAGTAAACCCAAGAGCTTCAAGAACAGTACCTATACTGAGCAAGGTAACTCATATTCCAATGGTAAAAATGGCAGTGGAAATAATGCTTGGTAAGAAACTTAAAGATTTTGAATTTAAAGCGGGTTTAAATAGAGAACATAAACTATGTGCAGTTAAGGTGCCAGTTTTTTCAAATGAAAAACTTGTGGATGTGGATACTTATCTTGGACCAGAAATGAAATCTACAGGAGAGGTACTTGGAGTTGGAAGAGATTTTGAGACGGCTTTTTATAAGGGATTTAGAGCAGCAAAGTATGAAGTGCCTACAGGTGGAAATATATATGTATCACTAAAGAATGTAGACATAAAAGAAGGCACCGAAATTGTAAAGAAATACGAAAAGCTTGGATTTAAAATATTTGCATCTAAGAATACTTTTGAATATTTAAATAAAGTTGGAGTTAAATGTGCTCCGATGAAGATAGAGGATGCAATAGATAGTCTTGAAAAGGGAAAAATTGCATTAATAATTAATACACCAACAAAAGGAAACAATGTTGAAACAGAAGGATTTAAGATAAGAAGAAAAGCTGCAGAACATAGGGTTACAGTGTTTACATGTATTGATACTGCAAATGCATTTTTAATTGCTATTGAGCATAAAATTTCAGGTAAAAATGTGGAATATTTGCCAATGAAAAAATACTTTAATTAGGAAAAATACAAAGGTTTGGAAATATATGTTTCCAAACCTTTAATTTTTTTATAAATTTAAAATTCGTTATTAAAATAACCTTTAATGAGTTATAATAAATATTGGATATATAAGTTAAGGAGGAATTGAAGTGGGAAAACCAAGTATATTTAGTAGCAGATATGAAAAAGAAAAAAGAAGAAGGAAAAAAAGAAGAATAATTACTGTTTTTAGTGCACTTATTCTAGTTATTGCAGCTATAATTTTCTTTAATATAAATACAGGTACTAAAGGTAATAATAAAAACAATGAAGCAGCTTCAAATAAAAATAATACACAGCAAAATAGTATTAAAAAAACAGTTGTGTCAAAAAAGGAAAAAACACCAAAGAAAAAAGCTCAGAGTAAAAAAACTGCTTCGAAGAATTATACAGCTTCAATGCCAAGTGGAAAACAAATAAGTGTAGTATATGAAACCAATAATAAAGTAAATAAAATCACTGGAATTTTAAATGCAGATGCAGATATGGATTACAATATAAACCCTTCAGGATCTTCTATAGTTTTATATCAAAAGAGTACACAGGATATGGTAATTGTAAATTCAGATGGTACATCTTCAAATATAAGCGTTGCTTCATATACATCTGAAGGCGGACAGAATTTTGACAAGGCTACTCAGTTAAAGAGCAATCCATCATATGTATGGGAAGCATCACCTAAATTTATTGACGATAATAACATTGCATATATAAGTCAGCTTCCATGGTTTAATAAACCAAATAAATATATATGGAAAATGAATATAAAAGATAAGAGTAATGTTAATACAAATATTACAGGTACAGATGTACAAATAGGAAATATTACTCCAAGTGGCTTGCAAATAACAGCAGATAATGTAACTGAATATTTAAAGTCAGATGGCTCTGTTAGTAATCAATAATTAGGAGGGAACTATGGAGATTGGTTTATCATCTGCTGTATTTTATCCAAATGTTTTAACAGAGAATTCTATTGAAATTATTAAAAGTTTGGGATTTGACTGTGCAGAAATATTTTTAAATAGTCCATGTGAGTTTAAAGAAGACTTTGCAAAAATACTTTTGGAGAAAAAGGACAGTGTGGGACTTAATATCAATAGTGTACACGCGTTTTCTTCACTATTTGAGCCTTATCTTTTTGACTCTTATAAAAGAAGAAGAAAAGATATGACAAAATTTTTCAGTGAAGTATGTAAAGTTGGGAAAATGCTTGGAGCAAGCTGCTATACATTTCATGGACCAAGACTTAAAGACATGAATTCTCTCGATATGAATGTTATATATGAGTGCTATGATAATCTTTTGTACATTGCAGGTGAAAATGAAATAAAATTAGCTCAGGAGAATGTATCATGGTGTATGTCTAGTAATTTGCAGTATCTTTCTAGTTTATTATCAAAAGTTAAGTATCCGCTTTATTTTACCTTTGACATTAAACAAGCCTATAAGGCTGGTGTAGACCCTATGAAATACCTGGATATAATGGATAAAAAGCTTATTAATTTTCATGCAAATGATAGAGATGAAAACAATGTTTGCTTGCTGCCAGGGAAGGGAAATGTTGATTTTAAATCTATATTTGAAAAAATTAAATCACAAAATTATAGTGGGAACATTATGATAGAAGTATATGCCAATAATTATAAAAATTATAATGAATTAGAATATTCGAGAAAATTTCTTGAAAAAACTTATAATTGAAAAAGAAGACTTTTTTAGTATATAATATAAATATATACTATATTAAAATAGTTTGGTAAAATCAAAATATTATTTATTGATGAGAAGCATACGAATGTGTTATAATATTTAGGTTAATAAGCTTTCACTTAATTAGGAGGAATTTACGTATGAACGTTACAATGGAAAAATTAGAAAATAATGTTGTTAAATTAGAAATAACAGTCGAGGCAGAAAAATTTAATGAGGCTATTCAAAAATCATATAAAAAAAATGTTAAGAAATTTAACGTGCCAGGCTTTAGAAAAGGAAAAGCACCATTACTTATAATAAAACAGTATTATGGTGAAGGAGTTCTTTATGAAGATGCAGTAAATTTCTGCTGTGATGATACATATCCTTTAGCATTAAAAGAAAATGATATTAAGCCAGTAGATTATCCTGAAATTGACATAAAACAAATAGGCGATGAAAAAGATTTTATATATACTGCTAAAATCACCGTTGTTCCTGAAGTTAAACTTGGAGATTACAAAGGTGTTGAAGTTAAAAAAGTAGAATATAAAGTTACAGATGAAGATGTAGAAAATGAATTAAAATCAATGAGAGAAAAAAATGCAAGAATTGAAGACAAAGAAGAAGACGGAGTTATTGAAAACTCAAATGTAGCTTTAATTGATTTTAAAGGATTTGTAGATGGAAAAGCTTTTGAGGGTGGAGAAGGAAAAGATTATTCACTTGAAATAGGAAGCGGCACTTTTATAGGCAACTTTGAAGAACAACTTGTAGGTTTAAAGAAGAATGATACTAAAGATGTAGTTGTAACTTTCCCAGAAGATTATGGTAAAGAAGATTTAAATGGAAAAGAAGCTACTTTTAAAGTTACAGTAAAGGAAATAAGAATAAAAGAATTACCTGAACTTGATGATGAATTTGCAACAGAAGTTTCAGAATTTGATACTTTAGATGAATTAAAAGCAGACATCAAAAAGAATTTTGAAAAAACAAATGAAGAAAAAGCAAAACAAGAATATGAAGATGCAGTTATTGATGAAGTTGTTAATAATGCAAAAGCTGAAATTCCTGAAATTATGATTAAGAATGAAACAGATCAGATGTTAAAAGAATTAGAAATGAGATTAAAATATCAAGGAATGGATCTTGAAGCTTATTATAAACTTACAAATAGCACAGAAGAAAAAGTAAGAGATTACATGAAAGAAACAGCTGAAAAGAGAGTAAAGACAAGACTTGTACTTGATGAAATAGTAAAAGCTGAAGATGTAAAAGCAACTGAAGAAGAACTTTTAGCAAAAGCAAAAGAACTTGCTAAACAGTATTCAAATAAAGATGATGAAAAGATGGCAAAAGTATTACTTAATGCACAAAAGAGTACTATAGAAGCTGATGTTAAAAATGAAAAAGTTATAGACTTAATTGTAGATAGCAGCAAAACTGTAGACTAAAAACATTTTTAAATAAGGGTAATTTTACAAAAATGTGTTAAAATATTATAATAGATAGATTAGGTGGAGGCATATTCCACCATATGTAATAAAAGAGTTTTTAGGAGGGATTTTTATGAGTTTAGTGCCAATGGTAGTAGAACAAACTAATAGAGGTGAAAGGTCATATGATATATATTCTAGACTTTTAAAGGATAGAATAGTATTTTTGGGTGAAGAAGTAAATGATGCAACTGCTAGTCTTGTAATAGCACAACTTCTATTTTTGGAAAGTGAAGATCCAGATAAGGATATATCTCTTTACATAAACAGTCCTGGTGGCTCAATAACAGCTGGCATGGGTATTTATGATACAATGCAGTATATTAAACCCGATGTTTCAACAATTTGTGTTGGTATGGCAGCATCCATGGGAGCATTTTTACTCTGCGCTGGTGCGAAGGGAAAAAGATTTGCACTTCCAAATAGTGAAATAATGATACATCAACCTTTAGGTGGATTCCAAGGTCAGGCAACTGATATAGGGATTCATGCAGAAAGAATCCTTAGAATCAAGAAAAAATTGAACTCAATTTTCAGTGAGAGAACAGGTCAACCACTTGAAATTATTCAAAGGGATACTGAAAGAGATAACTTTATGTATGCAGAAGATGCTAAGGATTATGGTTTAATAGATCAAGTAATTACAAAAAAGAAATAACCTTTAAGTGAGGTGCAAAGATGGCAAAAATTGACGATAAGAAACAATTAAGATGTTCTTTTTGTGGTAAAAGCCAGGACCAAGTTCGAAGATTAATTGCAGGACCTGGAGTGTACATTTGTGATGAGTGTATAGAATTATGTTCAGAAATAATAGCAGATGAGTTTGAAGAAAATTCATCTGTAGAAGTTGGATCACTTCCAAAACCAAATGATATTAAAAATTATCTTGACCAGTATGTAATAGGTCAGGATGAAGCTAAAAAATCTTTAGCTGTTGCGGTATATAATCATTATAAAAGGATTAATAGTAACGTTAACGGTGAAGATGTAGAATTACAAAAGAGTAATATACTTTTATTAGGACCAACAGGATCAGGTAAAACATTGCTTGCACAAACGTTAGCTAAATTTTTAAATGTACCATTTGCTATTGCAGATGCAACTACTTTAACTGAGGCAGGTTATGTAGGTGAAGATGTTGAAAATATACTTTTAAAGCTTATACAAAATGCTGATTATGACGTTGAACGTGCTGAAAAGGGAATAATTTATATTGATGAAATTGATAAAATAGCAAGAAAATCTGAAAATCCATCAATTACAAGAGATGTTTCAGGAGAAGGTGTGCAGCAGGCACTTCTTAAAATATTAGAAGGAACTGTAGCATCTGTTCCGCCACAAGGTGGAAGAAAACATCCTCATCAAGAATTTATACAAATAAATACTACAAATATTTTATTCATTTGTGGTGGTGCGTTTGATGGTGTTGATAAGATAATTGAAGGAAGAACTAGAAAGAGTTCCATGGGATTTGGAGCAGTTATTCAATCAAAAGAAGAAAAAGATGTTGGAAAACTGTTAAAAGAAATAATGCCTGGAGATTTGCTTAAGTTTGGTTTGATACCTGAATTTGTGGGAAGACTTCCAATACTTGTAACATTAGAAGCTCTTGATGAAAAAGCTCTTGTTTCAATATTAAGTAAGCCAAAGAATGCTCTTGTAAAACAGTATAAAAAATTATTCAAGATGGATGACGTTGATCTTGAATTTGATGAAAAAGCTCTTGTAGAAATAGCAAAAGAGGCAATTGAGAGAAACACAGGAGCAAGAGGACTTAGAGCAATTATTGAAGATATGATGAAGAACATTATGTTCGATGTACCTTCAAGACAGGATGTTAAAAAAGTTATCGTAAATGAAGATACTTTGAAAACAAAGCAACCAGAGCTTGTGTTATCAGATGAAAAAGAAATTGCAGCACCTGTAAATAAAACTGAAGATATAAAGAAGAAAAAAGGACCAGAAACAGCTTAGCTTTTTAAGAGGAGATATTAGTTTGTCTCCTCTTTTTATTTGATTGAAAAAAAATTATTTTAAATGTATAATAAATTAAGCTAACTAGAAAGATTAGTAGACAATTGAAAGTGAGGGGAGAAAAATGAATGGTGAAAAGAGAATTCTTCCTCTAATCCCACTAAGAGGTATAGTTATTTTTCCTTATATGGTAATACATTTTGATGTTGGAAGGGAAAAGTCCATTCTTGCATTGGAAAATGCAATGGCAAACGAACAAGAGATATTTCTAATATCTCAAAAAAATCCTAGTATAGAAAAACCGGAAGAAAAAGATATATACTCAGTAGGTACAATTTGTAGTATAAAACAGATATTAAAATTGCCTGGTGATACAGTTAGGGTTTTGGTTGAAGGAATTAAAAGAGCAAAAATAGTAAAATATATTGAACAAGAAACTTTTGTAAAGGTTCAAATTGATTCAATAGAAGATGATAGTGAATCTTTAAATAAAGAGAGCAAAGCACTTATAAGGCTTGTTAAGAAAAATTTTGATTCATATGTAAAATTGTCAGGAGTAATACCTACTGATGCAATTGATTCAATAGAAGATGTTAAAAATGCAGGAAGATTTGCAGATATAATATGCTCATATTTAATAATAAATGAACTTAAAAAACAAGAAATTCTAGAAACTATTGATACAAATGAAAGGCTTAAACTCATACTTGAAGTTTTATTAGGTGAAATTGAAATACTTGAAACTGAAAGAAAAATTGGCAATAAACTCAAGGAAAAAGTTGATAAGAGCCAAAAAGATTATTACTTAAAAGAACAAATGAAAATTATCCAAGAAGAACTTGGAGAAGAAGACGAAGATGAAAAAGAACAAAAAAAATATAAAAGTAAGATAGCTAGAGCAAAACTTCCAAAAGAAGTTAAAGATAAAGCTAAGTATGAATTAAGTAAACTTAAAAATACAGGAAGTTTTTCTTCAGAAGGTGGAGTTATAAGAAATTATTTGGATTGGATTCTTGCTCTTCCTTGGAATATTAAAACTAAAGATTACATTGAAATAAAAGAAGTTAGAAAAATATTGAACGAAGAACATTATGGCATAGATGATGTTAAGAATAGAATAATAGAATATCTTGCAGTTAATAAAATAAGTAAATCAACTAAAAGTCCTATATTATGTCTTGTAGGACCTCCAGGAGTTGGAAAAACTTCAATTGCTAAATCAATAGCACATGCATTAGGTAAAAAATTTGTAAGAATGTCCCTTGGCGGAGTAAATGATGAAGCAGATATACGTGGACATAGAAGAACGTATGTAGGAGCTATTCCAGGAAGAATAATCTACAGTATGCGACAAGCAAAATCAATGAATCCACTTTTCCTACTTGATGAAATTGATAAGATGGTAGATAGTTCAAGGGGAAATCCATCAGCAGCTCTCTTAGAAGTTTTAGATCCTGAGCAAAACAATACTTTTAGAGATCATTATCTTGAGATGGATTTTGATTTATCCAACGTAATGTTTGTAACTACTGCAAATACTCTTGAAACCATTCCAGCTCCACTTTTGGATAGAATGGAGATAATAGAAGTATCAGGGTATACTTCAGAAGAAAAATTTAACATTGCAAAGAAGTATCTTATTCCAAAGAGATTTAGTGAAGATTCAATTGATTCTAAAAAAATCAAAATTACAGATAATAGTATAAATTGTATAATTGACAATTACACTAGGGAATCGGGAGTAAGAGAGCTTGACAGGAAGATTGCAGAAGTTATAAGAAAAGCTGTAACTGAAATGCTTGAAAATAACAAAAATAGTATGAATATAAATACCACTATTGTGAAAAAATATCTTGGACCTGACATGTTTATATATGAAAAAATAGACAGTGAGGACAAAATTGGAGTTGTTACTGGAATGGCATGGACTGGCTATGGTGGAGACACTCTTCCTATAGAAGTAGCTGTTATGCCGGGAAATGGGAAACTATCAATAACAGGACAGCTAGGGGATGTTATGAAAGAATCAGCACAAGCTGGATTTAGTTATGTTAGAACGAATGCAAAAAAATACAATATTAATGAAAAATTTTATAAGGAAAAAGATGTCCATATACATGTTCCAGAAGGTGCAGTACCTAAAGATGGACCATCAGCAGGCGTAACTATGGTAACTGCTCTTGTTTCAGCCTTAAGTAATAGAAAAGTAAAACACAATGTTGCAATGACAGGAGAAGTAACACTTACAGGAAGAGTACTCCCAATCGGAGGACTTAAAGAAAAATCATTAGCGGCTTATAGAGCTGGAATTGATACAATAATTATTCCACGAGAAAATGAAAAAGATTTGAAAAAAGTGCCTAAATCTATAAAAAATAAAGTGAATTTTATTTTGGCACAAAAAGTCGATGATGTAATAAAAAATGCATTGGTTGGTGAAGAATAAAATGCTAATAAAACAAGCTGAATTTATTATTTCAGCTGTAAAAAGAGAACAGTACCCTGAAACTTATTTACCTGAGATAGCTTTTGTTGGAAGATCAAATGTTGGAAAGTCATCTATAATAAATGCTATAACAGGAAGAAGGAAACTAGTTAAAGTTAGTTCAACACCTGGTAAAACAAGATTAATAAACTTTTTTCTAGTAAATAATAATGCTTATTTTGTTGACTTACCAGGATATGGATATGCAAAAATATCTAAAGCTGATAGGAAAAACTGGGGTGAGGTTATAGAAACTTATTTAACTGGTAGAGAGCAGCTTAAGAGGGTTGTTTTGCTTTTAGATTGTAGGAGAAAACCAAATGAAGATGACATACTTATGTACAATTGGATTAAGCATTATGGTTATAATTGTATGATTGTCTCAACTAAAAGTGATAAATTAAAGAAAAGTGAATTTAAAGAAAGTGAAAGAGTAATAAGAGATACTCTAGGTTTAAAAGAGGATGAACAAGTTTATTATTATTCTTCAACAAAAAAGGCTGGCACGGAAGAATTATTAGATAATATTTTTGAAGGAATATTATAATTAAAAAAATTTACAATAATTGAATATAAATTTCAAATATGGTTATCATAATAAATGTAATTGGAGACATAATCTCCATTAGTATGAAATAAAGGTAGTTTACCATTATTCCATACTAAACCCCCCATCCCCCTTGGGACCGATATTCGGTCCCATTTTTAATTTGTAAAATTATTATTTGTAATTTTAATCGAATATATTTTAAAATAATTAGCTTCTTTTGAATCTCCATAGGGTTTCAAAATTAAATCCATGGTATAGTTTTTTATAATTGATTTGTCAGTATTTGAAATTCCTTTAAAATTAAGAGTCCATTTCATTTCGGATATATTACCATCTTTACTACAATGGTTGTCCATAAATGTAGCATCTTGAAATGAGAAGGTACTGTTGCTTTGACATAGATAATCAATGGAATTATAAACAGAATTTAAATCAGAAGGATAAAATATATTTTCAGGTTTGCTCATCACATTATAAGGGAGACTTTTTACATATTGAACAAATTTAAAAATAGAATCTTTTCCTAAAAAATTTTTATTATAATTAGAAACATATTTGCTAAATGTATTGTTTTTCATAATGTAATTTGAAATATATATATCATCATTATCAATATTTCCAATAAGTGTTTTGGGGGTCCTGTTATTATGATAATCTATAAATCCTAATATGTTATTGGAACTGTTCATTACATTTTCAAACTTATTGTTATTCCAAATAAATACATTTTGAATTGCAGCATTGTTTTGGGAAGCTTGAACAAAAATTTCAGGAAGTTTATCTCTTGAAACATCCATAAGTGTAAATCTAATAGGCCAATAATTATAGTGTATTCCAAGTAAATTTAATTTGTTTTTTGATTCAAGTGGATATTTTTTGCTATTTACCATAATATTTACTTTATATTTGCCTTCTAATGTACTTATATAAATTGAATCTTTAAGTCCGTCTCCAGTAAGATCATAATTATTTATAGTACTTTTATCATTTATTGTTGAGAATATATAACAAGTGTTTTTTGATATAAAAAAAAGGGCACCTAATACAAGTACAAGTATTATTAAACAAGTAAAATATATGTAGTGTTTTTTAAAAATAAGTATTTTTAATTTCATATAACTCACCTCATGTAAACTATATGAGGTGAGTTATATGAAATATTCATGTAAAATGAGACATTTAAATAAAAACTAATTAGTTTTTACCTTTTACTTCTTAGTTCTTCTTACGTGTTTTTTACTTTAATTTGAATAAAATAGATGCAACATTAGCATAAAATAATATACTAATGTTGCATCTATTTTACGTTACTTATTACTATCAGCTTCTTGACAATCACTACATACTCCATAGAAATAGATTTTATTACTTAATACCTTGTAGTCGGTAAAACACTTTATCTTTTCATTTAGATTTGAAAAATCTATATTTTCAACATCGTCAACCTTACCGCAGCAAATGCATTGTATGTGAGGATGAGGACTTGGGTTACCATCATATCTGAAATTACCCTCCCCGACATTAAGTTCAAGTACTAAATTTACTTTTACTAGGGTCTTTAGTGTCTTATAGACTGTAGCAAGACTCATAGTTGGATAATCTTCTTGTAGAGCTTTATATATAGTTTCTGCTGAAGGATGTTTCTGTGTGGATTGTAGGTAGTTATATACTGCTATACGCTGAGGTGTCAATTTTAATTTTTTTTCTTTAAAAATATTTGATATGCTGTCCATAAGCACCATCCTTATTTATTAATTGTGTATATTATATAATAGAAGTTATCATCTGTCAATATGCAATCTGTTAACATTTTATAGTAATACAAAAAACCCCCATAAAATATTTGCTTGATTTGAAATTACATAAAGGGTATAATTATAAAGATTAAATGATAAAATTAAAAAATGTGTGAAATTGTGTATAATATTTTTAGTATTTAGTACATCATAAATAGTGGATGTTACAAAAAATACATTATTTATAAATAAAAAGTTTATTATAATGGAGTAAACTATATAATAGGCTTTACATAAAAATTTATGAGGTAATAAGATGAAAAAAAGGATGAACAGAGGACGTAAAGGTGTGGGAAAAGTAAAAACACTGAAGACGTGGAAGTTGATAACATATTTTGTTTTATTTCAAGTTCTTTTTGGAATTGCCACTGCACCTATATTGGTTTATTATGGACCATTTGACAATTTGAAAAAAAATATTGTTGGTGAAGCAATGAGTACTTATAGTCATCAGTATTTAGCTACTATGTTTTTATCCACAAGCCAAATTAATTCAATACTTCATGGTGGAGATGTTGGAGTTTCAGCTGATGTTAAACAAGATCTAAGTAAAATAAATGTAGGAAATCATGATAGTAAAATACAAATTGAAAAAGTTCAAGGAAGAAAATTTACAGGACTTATGCTAATTGTTCATGATCCAACAAGAGTAAAGGTAGGTTATTCTTCAAAGCTTGGAACAGTAGGTGAAAAGACAAGTGAAATTGCAAAAGAAAATAATGCTGTTGCAGCAATAAACGGCGGTGGATTTCAAGATAAAGGTATTAATTCATCTGCAACATGGACAGGAACAGGAGCATTTCCAACTGGAATAATCATTTCAAAGGGTAAACTCATTTATCCTAGCCCAAGCAATGCAGATACTCAGCAGCAGATGCCTGGAGTCGTTGGAATTACAAAAGACGGAAAACTTGTTGTTGGTACGTATAGTATAGCGGATCTTTTAGATGATAATGTAACCGAGGCATTGTGTTTTGGACCAACCCTTATTGAAAATAGTGAAGTTAAAAGTGGAATTGATACGCAGGGTTCAGAACCAAGAACAGCAATAGGGCAAAGAGCGGATGGATCAATACTTCTTTTGACTATAGATGGTAGACAGGGACTTCAAGCAGGTGCAAGTATAGGAGATGTACAGAAAATTATGAAAGATCAAGGAGCGATTAATGCAGTTAACCTTGATGGAGGAGCTTCTACAACTATGTACTATAATGGGAAAGTAGCAAATAATCCAAGTGATAAATTTGGTGAGAGACCGATACCAACAATTATATATGTGAAAAAATAGGAGTGATTTCAGTGAAAGCTTTTAATAGGATTATATGCTGGATTGTTGTTTCACTGGCTCTCCAGTGTTTAGTTTATTTATTCCTCGATAAGTATTATTTTGCAGCAGAGGGAAATATAAAATATACAGATGTGACACAAACAGAGAGTGAAAGCACTGTAAATCCACATGTTAATTTTAGTGGCAGTGAAAGTGATATATCTCTATCAGACGATTTAATGTATACTGCTTTTTTCAAAAATGGGGTTGTAAGTGTAGTTGATACTAATACAGGGACAGCAAAGAAAAATTTGAGCTTTTCTTCAGGAGTGCAGTGCCTTTCATATAAATGGGTGCCTAACTCTGACATTTTAATTATTGCTGAAAAGTTAAATGGATCCCAAATTAAATTTTATTCGTATGATGCAGATAAGCAATTAAAAACAGAAATATATAATTATGAAGATAAAAGAACAGATTCAGTGCCAGCAGGGAAAAGTGTAGATATGCAGATATCTCAGCTTACAGGACTTCTTTATGTAAAAGTAAGTTATCTAAATAATTCTTCAAGTATATATAGAATAGACAGAAATGAAACACTTACAAGAATTAGTACATATGTGAGAAATATTGGATCAATTGCAGTAGCATCTAATGATGATCAATTTGCATATGAAGACAAAGTTAGTGGAAGAATAAGAACGAATTACTCACAACATAGAATTATAGTTGTACCAGGAACTGGGGTTTCGTCAATTATAGGTACAGATGGAAATGATAAGTTCTATATCGGTAATGGCCAAGAGAGTGTAAACACTATTTATTATGGAAAACTATCACAAAGCACAAGTGCATGGCAAAAAATATCTCTTGGAAGACAAGTTGATAAAAATAACATAATAATAGGTCAAGATTCAAGTGTGTACGTAGTTGACAAAAACCAAGGCACAGTTACTGATGTAAAAAATAATAAAAACTATAACTATCAAGGAAGTTTTATACAGATTTCAGACGGATATATTGTATACAAAAGTGGAAATAAAATAGTCTTAAAGCGTATATAATTTAATTTGAAAATTTAAATTCTGGATATGATATAAAGTAGAGTGAAATGAATTTATACATTAATTTAGAAAGGAAAGATTAATGCATGTTTATTTTAAATAAAAATAAAGAAAACAAGAAAAAAGAAGATGAGAAAAAAAGCAAAATTGGTAAAATTAAATATTCAATAATGTTTGTGTTGTTTGAAATAATATTTACAATGGTAACTTTAGTTTTTATTGTTTTTTATGGGCCTTTTAACAATGTAAAAAAAACAGTAGTTGGTGCTCTCATAACTTCAGGTAGACACCAATATATTGCAAAATGGTTTTTATCTGAAAATGAAATTAACAATTTAACAGGTTATAGCAGTAGTCAAAAGGGTCTTACAACATCCTCTGAAAAAACTGATACAAATGAGATACATGTTGCACATAAAGATGATACTGGAATTGATTTTGAAAAGGTTCCTGGATCAAAGTTTAAAGGGTATTTTCTTGTCATACATGATCCTACAAGAGTTAAAGTTGGTTATACTAAAAATTTAGGTAAGGAGGGACAGCTCACTAGTGTCATGGCAGAAGGGTATAATGCCAGTGCAGCTATTAATGGAGGAGATTTCCAAGATGAGGCATCTTCAGGTGGACAAAAATACACTGGAACTGGAGGAAAACCTGTTGGCATACTTATATCAAACGGAAAAGTTATAAGCGATTGCTTTGGAAATCCAAATCAAAAATTACCTGCTTTTGGCATTAATAAAGATGGAAAACTTTTAGTTGGAAAATATAGTGTAAATGACTTAAAAGCTGCCGGAGTTACAGAAGCCATATCCTCAGATCCAATAATACTTATAAATGGCAAACCTCAATCAAATTTAGGAGAAGGTGGTATTGCACCTAGAACGGCGATAGGACAAACAAGTGATGGAAGTATATTGTTTTTGACAATAGATGGAAGACAACTTGGAAGTGCAGGTGCAACATATGAAGATGTTAGAAACCTTATGGTGCAGAATGGAGCAATAAACGCTATATTATTAGATGGTGGTTCTTCAACAACAATGTATTACAATGGTGAAGTAGTAAATAATCCTAGTGATCCAGTTGGCGAAAGATATGTGCCTTCAATTGTTTATGCGAAATAGCAGGAGGAAATATATATGAATATTAGAAAAACTGCAAAACATTTGTCAGTGTGGATAGCTATATCTTTAGTATGTCAAGGTAGCGTACTTTACTATATTGATAGATTTTATTTAAAAACCGAGACTTCATTTAAAATTGTAAAAGTTGAAACAAAGGCTGTTAAAAAAAGTGGAGTTTCAATAAATATACCAAGTGATGCTGAAAATGTTAATTCATCTTTTGATGGTAAATTTATATCTTACTGTGAAAATGGTGTTTTGAAAACAGTTGATACTTCAAATGGGCAGGTAAAAGTGGTGGAGCCAGATAAGGGTAATAAAATATCATTTTACAATTGGGTTAGTGATAGACAAAGACTTATAATGGCAGAAATACCTACATCAGGCGATGGTAATATACAACTTAAAGCTTATGATGTTACAAAAGGTCTTAAGAATAATTTACAGGATCTTACGTGGTGTGATTCATCAACTTCAGTTAGTGATATACAAATTTCTCCTACAACAAATTTAATATATGTAAAAGTAAATAGAGGTGGCGGAAGTATACAAATTTACGAAGCTAATGTTATGCAGGATGTAAAAAAAGTAAATTTAGCCTCATCTTCTATTGGTAATATAGAGATAGTAAGAAATCTTGATGAACTTATATATGAGGATACAGCTTCACATAAGATTATTTCAACTAATACAGATCATATATTAGAGTTTAATGGAGTTTCTAATCCGGTAATTCTTGGGTCAGATGCAGATAATAATGTTTATATAGGAAATTGTGTAAATGGGTTAATTACAAATATATATTATGGTAGCCCAGAACAAGCTACATCACAGTGGAAGACAATTAATGCATCCAGTCCTTTTGATCCAAAAGATTGTTATGTAGCTGAAGAGGGAAATATATATGTAAATGACAGTTTAAAAGGCAAGGTTACATCACTTAAAAATAATCAGTCCACAAGTTATAATGGTGTTCTTATAAAAATGTGTGACAAGTGTATTTTGTCTGATGAGGAAAATAAGTTAGTGGAGACAACATATAAGTAAAATTTGCAGTTTGATCTGCAAATTTTTTGTTGAAACAAAATTAAAATGAGGAGATGATAATATGGATTTTAGGTCTCAATTACAAGCCATTATTCTTGCATTACCAGCAGTGCTCATTGCATGTACATTTCATGAATATGCTCATGCATTAGTAGCAGATAAACTTGGAGATAAGACACCAAGATTTCAAGGAAGGCTTACCCTTAATCCTATTGCCCATATAGATCCAATAGGATTTTTAATGTTTGTAGTTTTTCACTTTGGATGGGCTAAACCAGTTGAAACAAATCCAGGAGCATATAAAAATTACTATAAAGATGATTTGAAGGTTACAATTGCAGGACCACTTGCAAATCTTTTAATAGGTTTTGTTTTTGCATTTGTAACTGTAATAATAGGCAATATATATAATAAAACCATTCTAAGTGGAACAAATAATTATTTAATAGTGCAGGTATTGTATTATATAGCACAGTATATAACACAGCTTAATTGTATGTTCTTTATTTTAAATTTAATACCAATACCTGGCTTTGATGGCTTCCACATTTTAAGGGATCTTTCTCCAAGAACTTTTTACAATATATCAGATGCATTTTATAGATACCAATTAATTATTTTAGTTGCATTGATATTGCCTATATTTGGAGGATATTCAATACTAAGTATTGTGGCTGGTATACCAGGAAGTTTAATATGTAATGGATTCTTAAAAATTGCATATTTAGTATTTGGATAATAAATTAAGATTATCCTGAAAATTAAAGATATAGTTTGTTTTGGAGGTTTATATTAATGAGACTTAGGAAAAAATGGTGGGCAAGGCCTGAAATGGAAGAAAGTCCACTTGTTATAACAGAACCATCACAGTATAAAGGGAAATGGAAAGATGTATTTAAAAATGATAATGAAATATATCTTGAACTTGGCTGTGGAAGAGGAGAGTTTGTTAAAAAAAATGCTATACTGAATCCAAATAAAAATTATGTAGCTATTGATTTAAAGGATGAAGTACTTGTATATGCACTAAGAAAAGTAGAGGAAGCTGAACTTACGAATGTTAGAATCGTTCCACTAGAAATAGCTTTTATAAATGATATTTTTGATGAAAATGAGATAAGCAGGATATATATAAACTTTTGTAATCCATGGCCTAAGGACAGGCATAATAAGAGAAGACTTACTCATACAAGATTTCTTCAAAAATATAAACAGTTTATAAAACCAAATACTGAAATATGGTTTAAAACTGATAATGAAGATTTGTTTATTGCATCTATAGAATATTTTAAAGAAAATGGTTTTTATATAACATATCAAACGTATAATCTTCATAGCAGCGATTTTAAAGAGAATATTAATACTGAGTATGAAAATAAATTTGTTAAAAAGGGAATAAAGATTATGTTCTTAAAAGCATGTTTAGTTTAGTTAATGAATAAAATTTTCAAAAAAGGTTATTATATACTTGATAGATTTAATATAATTATTTTATATTTTGGAGGTATATATATGCCACATGCATTTAAAAATACACATGTTATTCAAAAAGTTTTGAGAAATAACAATGAAGACGTTATAGCATATGAACTAGAAGATGGGGAAATAGTTATGAAAGAAGAAGCTATAAGCATGACATCACAGGGACTTATAAGTGGAGTATTAATTGAAAGTGATGGAAAAGGCGGAGAATATTTAAAGAGCACTAGTTCAGGATATTATGAAAATGACATTAAATAATGATTTATTAACGGACAAGTGATATAATTTTAAATGATAATATTAGTGTTTTAGTTTGGAGGTTCCAGATTGAGTAAGTGGATTTTAGACAAGAGACTTTTAAAACAAATAGATTTTAGTTTGATTATTACAGCAATTTTGATATCGATTTTTGGAGTACTTAATGTGTACAGTACAACATATAAAACTAGTGTTGGGACTAATTATCTAATATCACAAATAGTTGGAATTGTAGTTAGCCTTGTAATTGTATATATAATACTATTAATGGATTACAGCATAATGAGTAATTATTCCTCTGTTTTATATTGGATTGGGAATATTGTTTTATTATACACAATAGTTCATAGTACAGCTGTAAAGGGAGCAACTTCATGGATACAAATAGGTGGACAAAGCTTCGAACCTGCAGGATTTTATCAGGTTGTTTTGGTGCTTTTTTTAGCCAAGCAAGTTATAAATATGGACGGAGATGTAAACAAGCCTAAACATCTTCTTCTATATTTATTATATACAATGATACCTGTATTACTTATAGTAAAACAGCCTAATTTAGGGGAAGCTACAATATGCCTTTGTATATCACTTGGAATAATTTTTATTTCAAAGCTAAACTTAAAAATTATATTTTCAGGAGTATTGGTTTTAATACCTGCACTATTTGCAATTTGGAATAGTAACATTTTAAAGGCTTACCAAAAATCAAGAATTACATCTTTTATAAATCCTGAAGCAACTCAACAAACTACAGGGTATCAGCTTATAAATTCTCAAATAGGTATAGGTTCCGGTCAGATTTTGGGTAAGGGATTTTTAAAAGGAACACAAGTTTCTGGTGGGTACATACCTGAAGTACATACAGATTTTATTTTTGCTGCTGTAGGCGAAGAGTGGGGGTTAATTGGCAGTTGTGTACTTTTACTTCTGTATATCTTTATGCTAGTAAGAATACTTAAAATAGGAATGAATTCAAAAGATCTTTTAGGAAAGCTTATATGTGTAGGAACTTTTGCATCTTTATTATTTTCTGTATATTGGAACATAGGTATGACAATGGGATTAGCACCTATTGCAGGAATACCACTGCCGTTTATGAGTCATGGTAATAGTTTTGTTATTTCAAATTTCATTTCACTGGCATTAGTAATTAATGTTGGAATGAGAAAGAAAAAAATAAACTTTTAAAATTCACCTCTTCTGAGGTGGATTTTTTAAATTATATGTAAATAGGAGGTATATATTTTGAGTGGAAAATTAAATGGAAAAGTTGCACTTGTTACAGGCTCATCAAGAGGTATAGGAAGGGCTATAGCAGTAGAATTAGCAAAGCAAGGGTCATATGTTGCTGTTAACTATAAAACAGATTTAGAAGGAAGCCTAGAGACTGCTAAACTAATAAAGAGTATATATGGTTTTACTAAAATCTATAAAGCAGATGTAGGAAATTTTAATGAGACAAAAAATATGATTGAAAATATAATTAATGACTTTGGGAAAATTGATATACTAGTAAATAATGCAGGTATATCAAAAATAGGTTTATTTATGGATACAAATGAAGAAGAATATGATTGTATTATGAATTCTAATTTTAAATCAATGTATAATTGTACAAAATGTGTTTTGGATAATATGATTTCAAGGAAAAGTGGAAACATAATAAATATATCTTCTATGTGGGGAAATGTAGGCTCATCTTGTGAAGTTTTATATTCAGCTTCAAAGGGGGCTGTAAACTCATTTACAAAGGCACTCGGTAAAGAATTAGCACCATCTAATATAAGGGTAAATGCTATTGCACCAGGAGTTATTGATACAAAAATGAACAGCGAACTCAGTGAAGATGAAATGAAGGAACTTATTTGTGAAATCCCTTATGAGAGAATAGGGAAACCTTTAGAAGTTGGAAAACTTGCTGCATACCTTGCAAGTGAAGATTCAAGCTATATAACTTCTCAAATTATTACAATAGATGGAGGCATGTTATAAATATTTTGAATAGTTAGCATTAAATATGTCAATATTTTTATTAGATACCAGCTGAAAGGGTGATACTAATAATGGAGATAATATTAATAGCACTAGGAATTTCATTTATGATTTATTTTATAACTATGTCAATTACAGCAATATTTCAAAAAAAGAAGTTAAGATTAAAAATATGTATAGCAGGAATATTTATATCTTTTTTAACAGCATTTATAGGTTACTGGTTAATACCTGTAGACAATGAAGCAATTTCAACTTCTAAAACTCAAAAGTCAAGTGCAGATAGTAGCAAAATTAAAAATGGTGAATATTCCTCTAAGGAAACAATTAGAATTAATTTTATAAACAACGGAGATAATGGGTGCGTCTTAATTCAATCTAATGGAGAAAACATACTTATTGATACATCTAAAAAAAATAATTTAAGCGAGCTTAAAAGTTCATTAAAGGCACACATGGTTCAAAACTTAGATTATATTATATTAACTTATGGTGATGACACTACTATGGGTTCTGCAGCAAATCTTATTAAAAATTATAAAGTAAAAGATGTAAAATACATTGATGATTCAGTATTAAATAATAGTGAATTTGGAGATATAAAAAATGCTGCAATATTTAATGGAATTACTATAAATAAAATAAGTTCACAGTACAAAATAAGGGATATAACAGTTAGTGCAGTTGACTTAAAAGACGAATGTAAAGTTAATTTGTATATTCCAATGCACGATTCTAGTGGTAACCTCAAAACTATGTCTTTTGTAAAAGATGATTTTAATAAGAAAAATAAGTTTAATATAGTACATAATGTAAGCAGCAGTTGTGACTCAAATGGGAATGTAAATGTTTGTTATGATTCTGTGAGAAAGTAACATGTACTTATAGATTAGAAATTAAAATAATTGGCATATTAATATATTTTTGTGGTATAATGATTAGACAATATTATGAAAACGACTATTAAATGATAATGAATGTTAAACGGACATGGAATTGGAGTGGTTTAGTGCTAAATTTTAAAAAGTTAACTTTGGAAGATAAAAAAATATTAGACTCATATTTAAAATCCCTTAAATATGAATCTTGTGAATATTCATTTACAACGTTATATATATGGAAAGATGCATGTGATGTACAATATGCTATATACAATGATGTATTGATCTTAAAGAAAACTGATTTTAATGGTTTAAGTCATTTTATGCAGCCAGTAGGCTATGAAATTAATGATCTTAAACAAATAGTAAATCTTTTAAAAGAATATAAAAAAGAACACAATATGAACTATCTGTTTGGTGATGTTGAAGAACAATTTGTAGATGACATGAAAAAATGTTTTCATTATGAATTGGATTTTGAAGAAGATAGAGATGGTTTTGATTATGTATATGAAGGCGATAAACTTATAAGTCTCTCAGGAAAGAAACTTCATGCCAAAAAAAATCACTACAATCAGTTTATAAAAAATTATGAATTTACTGTGAAAGATATAAATGATGTTAAGACTGAAGATTGTATAAAATCATTAGAAATTTGGTTCCAGCAAAGAGAAGATAAGGATAAATATCTTTTATATGAAATAGATGCAGTGAGAGATCTTTTAGAAAACAAAGATATTTTTGATATTAAAGGAATGGTAGTAATTATAGATGACAAGATATGTGGGCTTACAATTGGTGAAAAGATAAATGAAGATTCAGCATTAATTCATGTTGAAAAAGCTGATCCTAGCATTAAGGGATTATATGCATTTATAAACAAAACATTTGTAGAAAAATATTTTAGTGATGTCAAAAATATAAATAGAGAACAGGATTTAGGAATACCAGGACTTAGAAAGGCTAAGGAATCATATAAACTATTTAGCTTTGTGAAAAAATTTATAATAAGATAAAAATACATAAAAAAAGATAATAATTAATTCTTAAATTTTAAGATTAACTATTATCTTTTTTGTTATCTAGATTTTGATTTACTTAGTTTAAAAAAATTAGAATGATAATATTCTCCACCAAGTTTAGTGCTGCCATTTTGAAGTGCAAATTTTATTCCTAAAGCAGAAAAAATAAGAAGTATAATTGTAAATACAATAAAGCTTGTAGCAATATTTATATTTAATACGCAAATTATAATTGTAGGTATAATTAGTATAATTACAGTAAGAAACATTATAATCATTGGATTAAGGTTTTGCTTTACAGCTTTTGCTTCATTATCCCAATCAAGTTTAGGAAATTTTATATCAATAAATATTCCCCAAAATGAATAAGCAATAGTACCAAGTATAGAAGTGATAAGTAATAAAATAAACATTAAAGGTGTTATTTTAAATACAAATATACCTATAACAAGTATTAAAGTTAAGGTTAATGTACTCACTATCATACCTGATAAAACTTTAGAAAGTATTTGAAGTTCAAAGGGTATAGGAATATATTTCATAAAATAAAAGCTTGGTCCTTCTCTTGATATTGAAGTTGAGCAAATCATATTAAAGGTACCTAAACTTATTAATACAGTGGCTGCTACTGCAAAAAAACGCCCATTTAATGTAATGTAAGTGAAAAGACTAGCACCATTTTTTTTGTTAAAGCCAAAGAAAAATAGCATAAATATAGGAAAAATAATTCCTCCGAGTATGCAATTTTGAAAATATGCAGGGGTTCTTAAAAGTAATTTAAGTTCTTTTATCGTGTAGCTTTTTAATACTGAATTTTTAATACTTAGTTTTGAAATAGTATTTTTAGAAAGTTTTTTATTGCTGGAAGAAACGTTAGATATAGAGAGAACTCCTTTTAAATAAAGGTTCTGAGCAGCAAATATAAACATTAAAAATATAGCAGCTGAAATTAATAAAAAGCAAATAAGATAAAGAAAACCAAGCAATTTATTATTGGATACAAGTGAATATGCTGCAAGCTTAGAAAACCCAAAAACATTTGAAAAATTATTAAAAATGTGGCTGTTATATTTTAAAGTATTTACCATTGAATTTCCGCTGTGTGAGGAACCATTAAATTTAGAATTTGCAACTTGTATTAAAATGGCAAAAGTAATTCCTATAACACCAGCAATATTTTTAAATCTATCTTTATTGCGCATAAACTTACTAAAGGACATTATAAGAATTATAACAATAGAGCAAACTACAGTTGGTATAATTGGTAAAGTTAAAAATATTAATATAGAATATAAAATAAATAAAATACTACCAGTTTTATAGGAGAAAGCAGCAAGAACAGGTAAAAGTGCTATAAGTTCTACGAAATATTGTGCAATTATGATTGTAAAAAGCTTTGCAGATAATATTTCATAGGGGCGAAGTGGCAAACTTATAAGAGATTCTATATCACTGCTAAAATAAAAAGAACTCATAATATAAAAGAACCCAAGAAATATTATAATCATACAATTCATAGAGAAAGTCGATGTTAACATTAGTCCTTGAAGATTATATTTGCATAGCAGATCGTATGATGAAACTGTGCCAAGGGTCAAGAGGGCAGCTAAAGGTAAAAAACATAAAATTAGTAAAAAAAACAATGCAATAGTTTTTTTATTTAAAGTATAGGTGTCATTTTTAAAAAATATTTTTAATAAAATAAAAAAATTATTCATCCTCAGTCATCTCCAAAAACATATTTTCAAGGGATTCGTGTGTCTTAAAGTGTTCTCTCATCTCCTCTAGTGTTCCGCAAAATAATATTTTACCTTTGTTTATTATGGCTACTCTGTCACATAATTTTTCAGCAACTTCTAGAACATGAGTTGAAAAAAAGACTGTATTCCCATTTTTAGCGTGTTCCCTCATCATTTGCTTTAATATAAATGATGCTT
>JAQUXS010000002.1 GCA_028692255.1 Clostridium sp. | reverse complement strand
CCATTTTCACTCTTTCTTCTTCTGTATATTTTCTTATAAAATTCATAAAAAACCTCCTCTCAAAGCTATAAATTAATTCTAAATTAACTGAGTTAATTATTCCAGCTTTATGAGGGGGTCTATGAGTTCGAAGAGAAAAACTAGGGTTTATGTTTCAGGACTACAATTTGTTAGATACCATGACTTTTCATGAAAATATAGCATTACCGCTTATACTTGCAAAAGAAAAACCAGAGGTGATTGTGAAAAAAGTAAAAGAAATAGCCAGTGTTTTAGAAATTGAAAAACTGCTAGGGAAATATCCATATGAAGTATCTGGAGGTCAGCGTCAGAGGGCATCTGCAGCTAGAGCAATGATTAGTAATCCAGAATTGATTTTGGCAGATGAACCAACAGGAGCATTAGATTCTAAATCATCTTCAGAATTACTTCAATGTTTGACTGAACTAAATGAGAGAAATACGGCAACAATTCTTTTAGTTACGCATGATGCTTTTACTGCAAGCTATTGTAAAAGGATTATGTTTATTAAAGATGGTGTGATTTTTACAGAAATAGATAGATAGAGGTGGAACGCGAAAGGAATTTTTTGAACAGATACTTAAAGTGCTTGCAATATTAGGAGGTGATAATCGTGAGCTTCTTTAGAATGGCGGTTAAAAATGTTCAGAAAAGGTTTGATAATTATAGTACGTATTTTTTAAGTACTGTTTTTGCTGTGACAATTTTCTTTATCTTCTGTTCAATTTATTTCAATCCTCAATTTGCGGACTTGCATACAGGAATAAGCAAGATAGGAATTTTATTTGAAATATCATCAGTAGTTGTGCTTTTGTTTTCTGGAGTGTTTGTTTATTATGCTAATTCACTATTTTTTAAGTCTAGAAAAAAAGAAATTGCGATATATTCTTTGTTGGGTATGAGGGAAAAAGAAATTGGGCAAATTTTGTTTTTCGAAACATTGATAGTTGGAATAGGTTCTAATGGATTCTATTGCATTGAGTTAATGGTATTTGTTTTTGTTATATATTTAATTGTGGATTATCTAAGGCTAAATAGATATTGCAAACGACTTTCCAAATTGATAGGAAACAATGATTTAGACTTTATCGTTTCATTACCAAATCCAATATCCTATGAGCAAAAATTATATATGAAACTTGTGTTGCAGTTAAAAAAAAATGCTGAAAAGATGATGGGAGCATTTGAAGATAAGAATAGGGAAGATATTGAATTCATTGAAACTTGGGTTCATGAAATTAAAACACCAATTGCTGCAACTAAATTAATAATTGAGAATAGCTTAGATAATCCAACAGAAAAGGTACTGTATAATATTTTAGATGAAATTATTAAAATTGAAGATATGGTGCAGAAAACAATTTGCTATAGTCAGCTGAATGACTTTTCAAGAGATTGTCAAATTAGTAGTGTGAATCTCAAGAAGGTTGTGAATAGGTGCTTACAAAATGAATATTCAAGTATTAAAAATAAGTATCTTGAGCTAAATATTAGAAATTTAGATTTTGAAGTAAATAGTGATGAAAAATGGCTTTATTTTATTATAAAGCAGGTTTTAGACAATGCAGTGAAATACTCTAAAAAAAATGGAGGTATTCAGATTTATGGAGTGAATGAGTTCCATAATCAAAAGTTATTTATTGAAGATTCAGGAATTGGTATTCGTGAAGAAGATATCAGACGTATTTTTGAAAAAGCATATACTGGATCAAACGGACGAAAGAAAACAGTATCTACTGGAGTTGGATTATATTTGAGTTATAAGCTCTCAAGAAAGTTAGGACACGATATTCATATATCATCAATTTTAAAACAAGGGACAAAGGTGGAAATTGTATTGCAAGAATAGAAGAATTATGTGCTTTACGCATTGCAGAGGCTATTGCATAAAAAATAAAAGTTAAATTATCAGTAGCCTTTGCATAATCCTAATTTGGAGGTGTATATTTTATGAAGATTGCAATTATCCAAGCAAGTTCGCAGAAAAATAAGAATGATCTATTATATAATTGTTTAAAAAGAACTGTAAATGATAAGGAATATGAAGTTATCAACTTTGGAATTTTTCCAGACGAAGAAATTGAATATTCTTATATTGAAACGGCAATGCTCATAAGTATTTTGCTAGAAAGCAGGGCTGCAGATTTTGTGGTAACTGGATGTTCTTCTGGGCAGGGCATGATGCTGGCATGCAATAGCCTACCAGGTATTTTATGTGGATATGTTGAGAATCCATCGGATGCATACTTATTTGGAAAAATTAACAATGGTAATGCAATTTCATTTCCTCTTGGATTAAATTTTGGATGGGCTGGTGAAATTAATTTGCAGTGTACGTTAGATAAGTTATTTGATGGACAACTAGGAATTGGGTATCCAAAGAAAGATGCAGCAAGAAAACAAAAAGATACTAAGTTGTTAAAGCATATAAATGGTATTATTAAGAAGAAACTTGTAGAGGTAATTCCCAAAATGGATCTAGATTTTATGAGGAAGATTGTTAATCGAGATTGTGTATATGATTATGTAATAAAGTATGGGCAGAATAAGGAATTAAATGAAATGATACAATCATATAGATAAATTACAAGTAAACAATAAACATTTTCTTTTTCTATACGATAATATTGGTAAAATAATTGGGCTATTAAACAAAATAAGGAAAGAAGATGTTTGTAATGAAAGTTACATTACAGGGTCTGAATGGTATTACCTTGCAAGATTATTATAATAAAATGACTAATAAAAATACTGATAAAGGTGCTAACAATAAAGCACAAAGTAACTCGCAACAAGTAACAATAGATACAGACAATATATATGTTGAACCTATATTTTATGATAATAGTTCTGGAAAGATTGAAACATATGATAGAAATGGAAATAAAGTTTCTTATGATGGACAACTTTATAATGCAGAAGGAGCTATTGCAGATTCTATTGATAAAAGTATCAATCCTAATTATGTATCTGATATAGCAGATTCATCAGAAATTCCAGCTGGTGGGGAGTCACTTACAGATTATGATAAACAGGAGCCAGCTATTGAAGCAGAAGATTCAAAAAGACAGGAAGCATATGAAGCTTATAAAAATGAATACAACGGATACTCAACACCAATTGCAGATGAATTAGATAATACTATAAAAAATTTGCAAACATCAAATTCTAATAGAACATATAACTCACCAGAGGGAAATGCTGATTATTTAGCCATATCCATAGTTGCCTATAATAAAGCAAAATCGCAAATAGAAGAAAATTATTCAGAAGATAGTATATCAAAAAGAGAACAAGATAATAAAGTAACAGATGTTGCTTCTTACACTAAAGAACAAGAAAACAATAAAAATGCAGAGTTAAATAAGCTCAATGACTATTTTGCTGATGATACAGCTTATAATATCAATAGTCAAACTAAATCACTAGAAAGTTATATAACAGGGAAATCACTAGATGGAGCATTTGAATCTACTACCAGCATCTCTATATATGGAATGGAAAAAGAATTATCTTCTCTTTATGGACAGTTTTCAAGTGAAAATAATGTTGACTACTCAAAAGAGAGTGTAAAAGATATTGCAAATAAGTTTGAAAATTATAGCTATGATAAGGTTAAAACAACGGTTAATATTGCTGGAGCAGACTTCACATATAAGGACTTGGTAAGTGCTAATAAAGTTCTTAGTATGGCAGTACCAAGTAATTACGGAGTCACCGGAACTAGCAGCGATGGAAATTTAGACATGTTTCAATTTGGACTTGGTGCTTCAGAAGTGTCATATGTTGCTAAGAATGTTATGACTTCAGGTGCAGGAAAAGTATTAACAGATAGTTATAATAGTCATCTTCAAGATTTGGAGAATAATTCATTATTAATGTCAAATACATCTAATCAAATTTATTTAAATTTCTACAAAACACTAATTAATTGTGGTGATATTGAAGGAGCAGAGAATTTCAAAAATAATATGGAGAGTTTAGAAAACATATATAATTCTTTTAAAAGCATTGATGTTTCAAATGAACAGAGTTTTAAGAATGGCTATCAAAATGCTATGAATTATATGTCAAATGTATATGGTGAAGGTGGACAGAATGACTATGAGCAAATGCAGAGCAACTTTAATACATTTGCAGCTGAATTTTTTAAGTAGAAGAGATATAAGTAATAGTATAACAATGTAGCAAATAACACATATGAAAATTCAACAAAATACAACATTACTTATAGGAGAACCAAGTCTAGACAAAGGCAGCGGTTCTCCCTATTATTTTGTTTCAATTCTTTATTTATAAATTTTGTGAATATAAAATTTATAAATAAAGAATTGAAAACACTCATTTACAAATCTAAAAAAATTTTTCTATACTTTTATTTATAGGAATTTCTGAAAATATAATATGTGTAGAAGTTGTAGAATCTAATGCTGAAATAGAATCAATAAATTTTTCAATTTCAGATATTGACTTAACACTTAATTTTAGTAATATGCAAGAATAACCTGCAATTCTATAACAGAAAATTACACGGGGATAATTATAAATAAATTCTTTAAATTTTTCAAACTTACTATTCTTAAGATCAATTTGAATTATACATTGTATGGAAAAGTCTAGGGCAGCTTCATTTATTTTTATAGTATACCCTTCAATTATTCCACCATCTTCAAGTTTTCTTATTCTATCAGCAACTGATGGAGGAGACAGATTGACTCTTTTTGATAATTCTCTAATAGATAAACGACTATCTAATTGAAGTTCCTTTAAAATTTTAATATCTGTATTGTCAATTTTCATATGAAATTAATTACCTTTCTTTTTATTCAATTTGAAATATTTTTTATTTAAAACAATAACAAGTATAATGGAAAAATTATCATTAACTTATTATAATACAATAAGTTACAGGGTTCAATTTTTATAAATAATATTAAGGGGATGATAATAGTGAAAATTAGCAAGGATTATGTGATTTTAAATAATGGAGTTAAAATGCCTTTACTTGGATTTGGTACTTATAATGTTGAAAATTCGGTTAAACTTAATAACGCAATAAAAGAAAGTATAAAAATCGGATATCGTCATATAGATACAGCTTCTTTTTATGGAAATGAAGAAGTAATTGGTTGTGCATTAAAAGAAAGCGATATACCTAGAGATGAAATATTTTTAGTTGATAAGGTTTGGAATTCAGATCAAGGTTATGAGAAAACCCTTAAGGCTTTCAAAGAATCTACAAAAAAACTTAAGACAGATTATCTGGATTTATATTTAATCCATTGGCCACAATCTTTAAATAAAGAAACTTGGAAGGCACTTGAAAAGTTATATAAGCAAGGATATATAAGAGCTATAGGAGTGAGTAATTTTACAATAAACCATTTGAAAGAGTTACTAGAAAATGCTGAGATCATACCGGCAGTAAATCAAATAGAATTCCATCCAAGGCTTGTTCAGAAAGATTTGATGGAGTATTGTAAAAAAAACAATATTCAGGTAGAAGCTTGGTCACCTTTAATGAGGGGATTAGTTTTTCAAATTCCATTTTTACAGGAGCTTTCACAGAAATACGAGAGAACAATTTCTCAAATAGTATTAAGGTGGGATTTGCAGATGGGGGTTGCTACCATTCCTAAATCAGCAACATATGCAAGGATAAAAGAAAATGCAGATATATTTAATTTTGAAATTAGTAAGGAAGATATAAGTGAAATTGAAAAGCTAAATGATGGATTTAGAATTGGAACGAATCCTAATGAAGTTTATGAACATCCAGAAATAATAAAAGACTAATATGTAGTGATATGAAGTTGAAAATAGGAATTAAAACGCTTACTTGGCAAATATTTACTGATATGAAATAATAATACCTATATAAGATGGAGGTACAAGCATATATGGCAGATAAAATAAAAATGAGTGCAAGTGGACTTTCAGCAGCGTCAAAGCAGTTTAGATCAGTTGCACAAAGTATAGATAGTATTTTAAATACCAGTGATAAGAATGTAAGTATGTTAAAAGAAACATGGTTAGGTGACGCACAATCAGAATTTATGGAGGAGTATGATATAAAACGTAAGGGATTAGAACAGTTTCCAATCATGCTAATGACTTATGCAAAATATTTTGAAACTACTTCAAAAAGTTTGACCTCAGCAGATACTAAAGCAGGCAAATCTATGAGAACTGGAAAAGTGGTAAGTGCAAGTAAAAAAGCTGCAAAGAAAAAAGAAAGCTTTTGGGATGAAATTAAGTCATCTGTATCTAAAGGTGGAAAGTTCTATCATGCGGCTAAGATAGGAAGTTCCCTTTTTAAAGTTGCAGGGGGAGTAGTACTTGTTGGAACTAGCGGAGTAGAAGAATTTTTTACTGGTGGTGCGGCAACTCCAGCTGCAGTGATACAAGCAGGATATGGAGTTAATTCTACTGCAAATGGTATCAGAGATTTATGTGATTGCTGTGAGGATAAAGCTCTAAATGATAAACAAGTTGGAGAAACAGCCGGCGATATACTATATGATTCAGGAGATTTCTTTACTGGTTCGAGAGGCTTTAGCGAGTTAGTTGGGGTAGTGTCTGCACCAAAATACATAAAATTAGGAAGGTTGCCATATGAAGTTGGTAGGTTTCAGAGTAAAGTTAAAATTGCTTATCAAGATGTAGTTATAGCTGGACCAAGCTTGCTCCAAAAAGTTAATAGCGCGAGAAAAATTGTGTCAACAGTTAAGTCAGATGTTTCAGATATAATCGATATGGGAAAAAGCATAACACAACCTTCGGGTAATTAAGGAGGTGGGTGTATGAAAAAATTAAGCAGAGAACAAAATAAAAAATTTAATAAAATTTCTGTTATAGTATGTACTATTATTGCATTTACAGGAGTACTTTTAGCCATTGCAATGCAGGGCAAAAATTATCATGGGGGTATACTTGGAACAGCTGCATTTTTTGTTGGAATATGGGTATTTGTATATGTTGTTATATTTTTAGGAATATATTGGGGAATGGAGCTTTTTAATGGTTTTAAGGAAGAAAGCTTAACAAGAAAAATAATAACAATAGTGATATTCTTTACTACACTAATAGGACTTACAATCAAGATAATACATGACATAAAATAATACATAAATTAGGATAGTTGGGAGGTGGTAGCAAGTGAAGTTGCTACCTATAGGTTCCGTTGTGTTATTAAAAGAAGCTAATAAAAAGCTTATGATATATGGATTGAAGCAAGAAGATTTAGAAACGAAGACAATATATGATTATGTAGGCTGCTTGTTTCCAGAAGGAAATATAGATAAAGGAAGTAATTATCTTTTTAATCAATCGGATATAGAAAGAACATATTTTACAGGTTATATGAATGAAGAGCAAGAAAAATTTTTAAAAAGCATACCAAATGGGCTTGTCAGATAATCTTATTTTGAAATAATTAAGGATTTTAATAAAGGACAAATTAAAAAATTTAATAAAATTTCTTTTATTCTAGGAAAACTGCCATATGAGATTGGAAGGTTTGGGAGAGAAGCCAAAATTGCTTACAGTGATGTGATTGTAGAAGGACCAGGTTTAGTTGAAAAAATAAAGAGTGCAAAAGATATTATATCAACTATAAATTCAAATGCATTAGATGTAAAAGATATGATATCCAATGATATTAGTTAATAATTGGTGGTGAATATATGAAGAAGTTAGATAAAGGACAGTGTAGAAAAATTAATAAAATTACGTTCGTATCGTGTACAGTTATTTCTGCCATAGCGTTGTTATTATTAACAATTATAAAAGGCAATCAAGGAATAAAATTTACAATTGAATTTTATGCTATAGTATGGATAGCATTGTTTTTTGTTGCAGCAATTATATCGTGGGGAATTGAATTTTTTAATGGATTTAATGAAGAAACCCTTAAAGGAAAGATATTAACATTAGTTTTATTTATTATTATAGTAATAGCAATGATAGTTAAGGCAGTACATAATGCTAAGTAAATTACTATTGATAAAATTGCTTGTCAAGATGTAGTTATAGCTGGACCAGTTTGCTTCAAAAAGTTAATAGTGCAAGAAAAATAGTGTCAACAGTTAAGTCAGATGTTTCAGATATAATTGATATGGGAAAAAGTATAGGACAACTTTCGGGCAATTAAGGAGGTAAATGTATGAAAAAATTAAATAGAGAACAAAATAAAAAGTTTAATAAAATTTCTGTTATAGGATGTACTATTATGGCATTTATAGGAGTACTTTTAATTATTATAATAGAAGGAAAGAATTACACAGCAGGAGTACTAGTTACAGTTGAGTGTTTTTTTGCTATATGGATATTTGTGTATGTTGTTTTATTTTTTGGGATATATTGGGGGATGGAGCTTTTTAATGGTTTTAAGGAAGAAAGCTTAACAAGAAAAATAATAACAATAGTGATATTTTTTACTACACTAATAGGACTTACAATCAAGATAATACATGATATAAAATAATACATAAATTAGGATAGTTGGGAGGTGGTAGCAAGTGAAGTTGCTACCTATAGGTTCCGTGGCGTTATTAAAAGAAGCTAATAAAAAACTTATGATATATGGATTGAAGCAAGAAGATTTAGAAACGAAGACAATCTATGATTATGTAGGCTGCTTGTTTCCAGAAGGAAATATAGATGAAGAAAGCAATTTTCTTTTTAATCAATCGGATATAGAAAGAACATATTTTACAGGTTATATGAATGAAGAGCAAGAAAAGTTTTTAAAAAGCATACCAAATGGACTCGTAAGATAGGTATAATTTACACGATATTAGAGCTTTTTAATGGATTTAAAGAAGAAAATTCAATAAGAAAAATAATAACAATCATAATATTTTTTTTTATGATAATATCATTAATAATGGTAGTTATAAGGGGAGTAAAAAAATAGAGGATTATTATGAAAAAATTAAGTAGAGAACAAAATAAAAAGTTTAATAAAATTTCTGTTATAGGATGTACTGTTGTTTCATTCATAGGAGTTTTGTTAGGAATTATAATACAAGGTAAAAATTATACTGGAGGAATAATTGGTGCAGCTGCATTTTTTGTTGGAATATGGATATTTGTATATATGGTCATATTTTTGGTAATATATTGGGGAATGGAGCTTTTTAATGGTTTTAAAGAAGAAAGTTTAACAAGAAAAATAATAACAATAGTAATATTTTTTACGACACTAATAGGACTTACAATTAAGATAATACATGACATAAAATAATATATTTAATAGTAGAGGAGAACTAGATGTCTAGACAAAGGCGGAGGTTCTCCTCTTAATTTTGTTTTAAGAAGAGTTATTATGCCAAATCCTAATATTAGTTTGATTGTATACATAATTTTATCATTTCAAATTATTTTACTATAACTATTGACTATAACGTAACGTAATAGTGTATTGTTTAACTATACTTAAAAGAAAAGAGGAGAAGAAATGAAGCTTACAGCAATTACACACGCTAAGGATATTTTAAAGGAAGTAGAGGATTTTTGAAATTGAAAATTAATGAAGTTGCAAAATTAACTGGGGTAACAATAAGAACATTGCATTACTATGATGAGATAGGCCTACTTAAACCAAGTCAAATTACTGAGGCAGGTTATCGCCTATATGATGAAAATAATCTTTCTAAATTACAACAAATATTATTTTTTAAAGAGTTGGATTTTCCTCTTGATGAAATTAAAGAAATAATGACAAACTCGGGATATGATAAAACAGAAGCATTAAAAAAACACAAAGAATTGATGATTAAAAAGCGTGAGCGGATTGATAAGTTAATTGCGCTTATAGAAAATACAATAAAAGGAGAATGTACAATGAGTTTTAAAGAATTTGATATGACTGAAATTGAAAGTATTAAAAATAAATATGCAAAAGAGGTTAAAGAGCGTTGGGGGAATACCAAAGAATATAATGAAAGTGAGAAAAAAACTCAAAATTATGGCAAAGAGCAATGGCAGGAAGTAAATAATGAATGTAATGAGATATTAAAAGCTTTTGCTGATAACATGGATAAAGCTCCTGATAGTAAAGAGGTACAGAAACTTGTTAAAGAGTGGCAGGGATTTATTACAAAAAGATTTTATAAATGTACAAATGAGATTTTAAAGGGCTTAGGGCTTATGTATGTTGCAGACGAACGCTTTAGAAAAAATATTGATAGTAATGGTAAGGGAACAGCAGAATTTCTTTCAAAAGCAATTGCAATTTACTGCAAAAAATAATTAAAATATATTATCGTTTATACACGAGGAAGTTCAATTGTAAAGGTAGTAGTTTCATTTTCAACACTTTGGACATATATTTTACCTTTATGGCTATAAATTATAGCCTTTGCTATAGCAAGTCCTAACCCATAGCCTCCACTTTTTTGTGAACGGGATTTATCTACACGGTAAAATCTGTCAAAAATATTCTTTAGATTTTCTTTAGGTATACCTTTTCCGGTATTTGATATTGACAATATGGCTTTATTTCCGTTCTTTTTAAGCAGTACATCGATGTTTCCATTAGGATTTGTGTATTTTAAAGCATTATCTAGTAAAAGCATTATAACTTGAGAAATTTGCTCCTTGTTTCCACAGCATATTATGTTTGGAGAAATATCATAATTTAAAACTTTATTGTTTTCAAAAATTGAAGCTTCCATAGTCAAAATAACATTTTGAGCAGTTTCGCTTAAGTTAAAATTAGAAGAAATAAGCTTTAAATCTGAATTATCTGTTTGAGCAAGGTATAACAAGTTATTTGTGAGTTTAGTCATTCTAGCAATCTCTGATTTTATGTAATAAATCCATTTTGATTGGCTGTTTATAGTATCTTCACCGTTAGCTAAGAGTACTTCTATATTTGTATTTATAACCGATAGAGGCGTTTTTAATTCGTGAGAGGCATCTGCAGTAAATTGCTTTTGTTTTTCAAAGGCTTTTATAATAGGTTCTATAGATTTATTTGCAAAGAATCTACTTATAAAGAAAATCACTATAAACATTACTAATGCTACCACTAAAAAAGAATAGATTAAACTTGTTAAATAATTATATTTGCTGGTGACATCTAAAAAGGTTATGCTGTAATTAACTTTATTGGAGCAAGGTTTTTTTAGAAATTCCCAATACACACTATTAGTTCTGAATTTGCCGCTGTTAGTTTTATGCTCCAAGGCTTCTTTAAGGGCTGTTTTATAGAAATTTCTATTTAGATTTAAAGAGGAAATGTATTTTGTTAAATGATTTTTATTGTCTACTATTAAGATAAAGGTATCTGGATGATCTGATGATTGATTTTTGCCTAACAGAGTAGGCTCATCTAATTCTGAATCCAGGTCATCTTTATCTTTATCTGTATTTACCATCTTAGACATTTTAGATATTTCACTAGTTATATCGTGTCTAATATCTTTATAGGTAATTAAATATATAAAAGTAAAAGAAACAAGCATCATAAGTGAAATAATAACTAAGTTTACTATAAGAAATTTATTTCTAAGTTGTTTGAACATAGCTAACTCCCCTAATTTTATATTAGTGTGAATCTAAAATGTAACCAATACCTCTTATTGTATTTATAGTAACTTTTGAATTCAAAAACACTAGCTTTTTTCTTAAAAAAGAAATATAAACTTCAACGTGATTGTATTCAACATCTGAATCAAAGCCCCAAATTTTTTCAATTATAAGTTCTTTTGAACTAACTAAGTTTTTTCTCTTAATAAGAAGTTCTAAAAGTTCGGCTTCTTTAAGTATAAGTTTAATATCCTTATCTTCACTAGTTAATTTTAAAGTAGACATGTCTAGTTTTAAATCTCCAAACCTTAAGGCATTATCTGGAAGTACATCACTTTTTCTTCTGGACATTGCTCTTATTCTAGCAAGCAATTCTTCACTTGAGAAAGGTTTTGCTAAATAGTCGTCAGCACCACTGTCAAGGCCTTCCACCTTATCTGAAATTTCACCTCTTGCAGTTAACAGTATTACGGGAGTAGATATACCTTCTTTTCTAATATTTTTAAGAATACTTAAGCCGTCCATTTTAGGCAGCATAATGTCTAGAAGTATTGTGTCATAAATGTTGCTTAAAGCATCATCAAGACCTTTTTCACCATCATTATCAATATCTACAGCATAATTATTTTTTTTTAATATTTGAGCTAAAGCTTCGGCCAAATGAAGTTCATCTTCTACTAATAGAATTCGCATTTTATTTTTTCTCCGTATTTAAAATTTATCCAATAGTTATATAATAGCAAACCTTAAATTAAGTTTAAATAGATTATATAGAATAAAAAAATTATTATTTAAGATTTATTTAAGGTTTTATTTTTATAATGAATTCATGCAGGAGGAGATTATATGAAAATAACATTTTTTTCTCTAGGAACAATGAATACAATAACAGTTTTTGAGCTAAATTGTGAGGAAGTTCTTAATATAGCTCGTAAAAGGGTTATTGAGATTGATAATAGGATGTCTGCATTTAAGGAAGACAGCGATGTAATGAGGATAAATCGTAGTGCAGGAGTTAAAGGTGAAAAAATAAATAAGGATACTTTTGAAGTGCTTAAAAGGGCATTAGAATTTTCTAGACTTTCAAAGGGAAGTTTTGATATAACGATTCGTCCATTAACATCTCTTTGGGGGATTGGAAAAAAGAAAAATTTTGTACCTAGTAAAGATGAAATTGAGAAAAGATTAAAACTTGTGAACTACAATGATCTACATTTAGATGACAAAAAAGTAGAGGCATATTTAAGAAAAGAAGGTCAAACTCTTGATTTAGGAGGAATAGCAAAGGGATATGCGGCTGATGAAGTTAGACGCATACTTTTACAACATAACATTAAAAATGCATTGATTAATTTAGGTGGTAATATCGTAGCAATGGGGTATAACAGTTTAGGAGAACCTTGGCGTATAGGCATACAAAATCCACTATCACCTAGAGGAGAACATATTGGTACAGTAAAGGTTACAAATAAGACAATTGTAACTTCTGGGAGTAATGAGCAGTTCTTTATTAAAGATGGAATAAGGTATCATCATATTATAAATCCAAATACTGGCTACCCAGCAAATACAGGGATTTTAAGTGTTACAGTTTTGTGTGAAGATTCAATTGATGCAGATGCTGTTACAACTGCACTTTTTGTTCAAGACATTAATGAGTCAATACCATTATTAAAAAGTATTAATGCTGAAGCAATATTTGTAATGGAGAACGAAGATATTTTTGCTACAGAAGGATTAATACACAATTTTGAGAGGAGTTAAAATAAATGAAAAAGAGTAAAATTTCTATAGTGCAGATTTTTAGACTTTTGGTTCAAATAATTTTCTTTATATTTTTACCAGCGTTATATATAAATACCTTTACAGGTATTAAGCAGATTTATTTAGCTATAATAAGACAAAATGTTTCATTCACTCAACTGGCTCCACAATTAATTGAGGTTATTGCTATTATACCTGCTACAATCATAATGGGAAGGTTCTTTTGCGGATGGATGTGCGGCTATGGAGCTTTTGGAGATTTTATTTACAAAATATCAAATAAGGTATTTAAGATAAAATTCAAGGTAAATGAAGGAACAGATAGGGTACTTAAATATTTTAAATATGTGCTTTTAGTAGTTTTAGTTTTTGTTATATGTACTTTTAATATAACAATATTTAAAAGTTTTAATCCATGGGATGTTTTTGGATTAGTAGCCACAGTTGGAAGTAAGCCTGACTTTTCCTATGCAGCTACAAGTTTAACAGTTGGTTTAATATTATTTATTCTTATAAGCATTGGTTCAGTATTTATTGAAAGATTTTTTTGTAGATATCTTTGTCCATTGGGGGCAGTCTTTGTCATTGTTTCAAAGTTAAGAATTGTAAAAATAAAAAAAGAGAGAACAAAATGTGGAAAGTGCAGAATTTGTACAAACAATTGTGCCATGGGAATACCTCTTTATAAATATAATTCTGTAAATAGTGGAGAATGTATTGATTGTATGAAGTGTGTAGCAGCATGTCCAAGGAAAAATGTAACTTTAGAGGTGTCAGGAAAGGATACTAAACCTCTTGCTGCAGGGATAGCAGTTGCATCTGTTATGACGGGCTTGTACTATGCAGGCAACATAGGGGTTAAAGCAGCGGGACTTACCAATACTAATTCAGTAGCAAGCAGTCAAAACACCTCTGTAAATAATAATTATAAGGATGGAACTTATGAAGGCTCTGGTACAGGTTTTAGTGGTGGAACAACAAAAGTTTCTGTTGTAGTTAAAAATGGTAAAATAACGCAGATAACTACTGTTTCTGAAGAAGATACTCCAAATATTTATGAAAGTGCTTCAAGTACAGTTATAAATGAAATTATAAGCAGTCAGTCTACAAATGTAGATGCAGTAGCAGGTGCAACTTTTAGCAGCAAAGGCATAATGCAGGCAGTTAGTAATGCACTTAGCACTGCTAAAGCTTCAACTAACTCAGTTCCTTCCTCAAACACTGCTAAAGCTAATAAAACAGAGCAAAATACAACAAGTACTGGGGAAAATCAAACACAACAAGGGACAAGCAATCAAAGTAGTTCAAATGCAGCCCCAGCTAGTTCTGTGAGTCAAGGTACAAAATATAAGGATGGAACTTATCAAGGTTCTGGCTCAGGCTTTAGAGGAGGAACAACAACAGTTTCAGTTGTTGTTAAAAACGGTAAAATAACAGATGTTTCTACTATCTCTGAAGAAGATACTCCAAATATTTATGAAAGCGCTTCAAATACCGTTCTAAATGAAATTATAAGCAGTCAGTCTGCGGTATCAGGGGCTACCTATAGCAGTAATGGTATTATGGGAGCTGTGAAGAACGCACTTATTAAGGCAGAGTAATAATTATTTATTATGACAAAGAGTTCTAGTATCATATTGGTTAATTAAAAAAGGTGATAATAAATATTGAAGTGACAATAATTAGGATATAAGATGCAACCTTTTAATATATGAGATATATCAATACTTAAGACATATAAATAGAAATATCAAGGTTATAAATTGCGTATAAAAAGGGAAGATTAAGAGAAAATCAAAACTGAACTATCAATATAAAGCTTTTTCATATGCTCAAAGAAAATTTTCAATTTGCCAATAAAATTCTTCTAATGTATAATAAGACATTGTGTGATTTGTACAATATATAGTGTTCGGAGGGGAATAATATGCTACATGTGGTAAAGAGAGATGGCAGGGAAGCAAAATTTGATCCTGAAAAAATAAGCAATGCCATAAAAGGCGCGGCAGTAGAAATAGGAACAGAAGTTAAAGCAAGCGAAGTTTTAGAGCTTACACAGGAAATTACAAAACAAATAGAAAATTTAAATTTAAATGCAATAACAGTTGATGAAATACAGAATATAGTTGAAAAGAAACTAATGGAAAATGACTTTGAAGATATTGGCAGTGCGTATTTTAATTATAGAAGAGAAAGAACTAAAATAAGAAGTATTAAATCAGATCTTATGAAGGCAATTAGTAAAATCGGCATAGAGACAGATAGAGACAATGCCAACGTTGGAAACAATTACAGTTCTAAGCTTCTTAGAATTGCAAGTGAATCAAACAAGTGGTATAACCTTGCAAATATGCCTAAAAGACTTGCAAAGGCACATGAAAATGGAGATATATATTATCATGATTTAGACAGTTATAATTTAACTACAAATTGTCTTCATATACCTACTAAAGAAGTGCTTGAAAGGGGATTTAATACAGGATATGGATACATAAGACCTCCAAAGAGGATAGAGTCTGCAGCAGAACTTTCATGCATACTTTTACAGTCAACACAAAATGATATGTTTGGAGGACAATCTCACCCTGATTTCGACAATGATATGGGTGAATTTGTTGAAACAACAAGAGAAGATATAAGAAAAGAAATTGAAGACATAATAGAAGACAAAGAAAAGGTTGAAAAAATAGTTGAGAAAAGAGTTAGAAAATCAGTAGCACAAGCTATGCAGGGGATAGTTTATAATTTAAATACTATGCACAGTAGAGCCGGTTCACAAGTGCCATTCTCATCTATAAATATAGGACTTCCAAGAAGTAGTGATGCAGCTCTTGTATGTGAAATATTCTTAAAAGAATATGAAAAGGGACTTGGAAAAGGAGAACAGCCTATTTTCCCTAACATAATATTTAGAGTAAAAGAAGGCGTTAATAGAGAAGAAGGAGATCCATACTTTTATTTATATAAACTTGCATGTAGGGTGGCTTCTAAGAGAATGAATCCTACTTTTATGAACATAGATGCAAGTTTTAATAAGGAATATTATGATAAGGGAGTTGTTCCGGCAACTATGGGATGCAGAACCTATGTATGCTCAAATGTAAATGGTGAGCCAGGAGCAAAGGGAAGGGGAAATATTGCACCAACAACTATAAACCTTCCAAGGATAGGAATACTTGCAAAGGGAAATAAAGAAAAGTTCTTTTCACTTTTAGATGAAAGGCTAGAACTTTCAAAGGAAAGTCTTTTAAATAGATATGACGTACTTAAAAAACTTAGAATTAAAGATTTACCTTTTGTAGCAGGTCAGGGGCTTATGAAAGGACTTGAAGGTCTTTCACCTGAAGATTCCATTGAGCCTGTACTTAAACAAGGTACCTGGGCAATAGGATTTATAGGACTTGCTGAAGCATTAATTGCACTTACAGGTAAGCACCATGGTGAAGATGAAGATTCAAGAAAACTTGGTTTTGAAATTATTAAATATATAAGAGATTATACAGATAAATTAATTGTTGAAACTCATCTTAACTGGAGCTGCTATGCCACTCCAGCAGAAGGATTAAGTGGCAAATTTATTGTTAAAGATAAGAAGGTATTTGGAATAATTAAAGGTGTTACTGATAAAGATTATTATACAAACAGTTATCATATACCAGTAGGATTTAATATTTCAATTAAAGATAAAATAGATATAGAAGCACCTTATCATAAGTTATGTAATGGTGGTCATATAAGTTACATTGAACTTGACAACTATCCAGATGAAGATACAGTTATGGACATAATAAATTATGCATATAAGAATACTGATATAAGTTATATGGGAATTAATTTTCACATAAGATATTGTAAAGACTGTGGTACTTATATATATAATGACGAAGAGGAATGTCCTAAATGTAAGGGTACAAATATACAGGGAATATCAAGAGTAACAGGATATTTAAGTCTTGATGAGAGGTTTGGCAGTGGAAAAGTAGCTGAGAGAAAGGACAGAATATCTCAGGAAAATGGAAAGAGTGTTTATGATGTCAAGTAATGAAGTTATGCTGTCAGGTATAATACATGAAAGCTTAAGTAATGGTAAAGGGCTTAGAAGAGTACTGTTTGCACAAGGCTGTAAACATAACTGTAAAGGATGCTTTAATGAACATACGCATCCTTTTACAGGAGGTAAAATCTTTAATGTAGAAGAGTTAGCTAATGATATAATAAGCAATCCAATGCTTAAGGGAGTAACATTTTCAGGTGGAGATCCCTTTGAGCAGGCAGAGGCATTTTCAAAAATAGCTAAGATTGTAAAAGAAAATGGCAAAAATACTTGGGCGTATACAGGATATACATATGAGTATATAATGGAAAACAAGGATAAAAGAAATGGATTCTGTGAATTTATTAAATATCTTGATGTAATTGTAGATGGAAAGTTTGAAATTGATAAAAAAGATTCCAAATTGAAATTTAGAGGTTCTAGTAATCAAAGAATAATAGATGTGAATAAAAGTATGAAAAGTGGTAAGATGGAAATAATCAATTTATAGGAGATTTATATGAAAAAAGTTTTCGGAGTGAACATTTATTTCTTAGCATTAGTGCTGCTTCAGATTTTTGGAGGATATTTAATAAGGCCTATTATACCTTTTTTACGTGGGAAAGTTTGGCTTGCACTTCTTACTACGCAAATACTATTTTTACTTGTTCCAATTATAATTTACATTATAATCACAAGACAATCACCTGTTAAAGTTTTAAGGTTTAAGATGTTATCAGGAAAAAATCTTATATATTCCATAATAGTTGGAATACTTATAGAACCTATAGCAGGCTTCCTTGGTATTATTACAAGTTTTGTCTTTCGTAATAATGTTGATGACGTTCTAGGGAAAATGACAGGTCTTCCTCTTTGGGCATTTGTTGGTATTATAGCCTTAACACCTGCAATTTGTGAAGAAATGACAGTTCGAGGGGTTATATTATCTGGTTATAAGAAAATGAATATTAATAAAGTGGCGATTATTACGGGACTTATGTTTGCCATTTTACATATGAATCCACCACAGTTTTTATATACTTTTGCCATAGGTATAATACTTGCACATATGGTAGATGCAACAGATTCAATATTTTCGTCTATGATATGTCATTTTATATTTAATGGTATAAATGCTGCTTCAGCTTGGCATACCTTTAGAAGTTTATCAAAAATTAATAGCACAGTTCCACCATCATCATCAATTATTATGTTATTTATAATATCAGCAATTTGTGTATGGCTTATAGCTATTATAATAGGTAAAATAAGACGTAATAAGAAGGAAAGCGTGGCTAGTTTGGCTATACAAGAAGTAGATTTGCAGCATGAAAAAGACGATATTTTATCAAAGATAGTAGGATACTCTCCTATTTTGTTAAGTGCTGTAATATACGTCCTGACGGTTATAAAAGAATAATAAATTTTTTAGCAATATAGTTTGACAAAAAAAATATATTATAATATAATATGGTAAAGTAAAAATTAATAAGTAATTAAACAGCTGTGATGAGGAAAAGTATTTATTTTTGGTTTTTAAAGCGAGTGAGGTTGGTGAAAGCTCACAAATACTTAAAAATAGAGAAAATCACCTTTGAGCTGAAAGCTGAAAATTTAGTAAGCTAATCCGTAATTCTGCGTTAAAGAATAGAGTATTATTGTACTTGAAAATTGTTTATGTAGGTGGTATAGCGAATTTAACTTCGTCCTAGTTTAGGACGAAGTTTTTTTATTTATTTCAATTTTCAATTTTTACTGAAAAGATTGAATTAAGGAAACAAACAAAATTTTAAATATAATTATCATTTTTGAAGGGAGATTATATTATGTATAGAAAAGTTGATTCTTCAAAGTCTTTTGTTGACATGGAACAAGATGTATTAAAACATTGGAAGGAGGATGGAATAATCGAAAAAAGCCGTGAATCAAATAAAGATGGCAAATATTTTACATTTTTCGATGGACCTCCAACTGCTAATGGTAAGCCACATGTAGGACACGTAATCACAAGAGTTATAAAGGATATTATTCCTAGATATAAATCTATGCAAGGTTACAGAGTATTAAGAAAAGCAGGTTGGGATACTCACGGACTTCCTGTTGAACTTGAAATAGAAAAGAAACTTGGCATCTCAGGTAAACCTCAGATTGAAGAATATGGTGTTGAAAAGTTTATTAAAGAATGTAAAAAGAGTGTATTCTCATATGTTTCAATGTGGGAAGATATGTCTGAAAAACTTGCATTTTGGGTTGACATGGATAATCCATATGTAACTTATCATAATGATTACATAGAATCAGAATGGTGGGCATTAAAAACTATGTGGGAAAAAGGTCTTTTATATAAGGGATTTAAAGTTGTACCTTATTGCCCAAGATGTGGAACTGCATTATCTTCACACGAAGTTGCACAGGGATATAAAGATGTCCAGCAGGAAACAATGTTTGTAAAGTTTAAAGTCGTGGGAGAAGATAATAAATATTTATTAGCATGGACAACAACTCCATGGACACTTCCAAGTAATGTAGCATTAGCAGTTAATAGGACTTATGACTATGTTGAAGTTGTAAACAATGGAGAACATTTAATACTTGCTAAGGCTCTTTTAGATGTACTTGAAGGGGAATATGAAGTAGTAAAGGAATTTAAAGGCGAAGAACTTTTAGGAGTTCAATATGAACAGTTATTCAAATTTGAAGTACCTGAGAAAAAAGCTTTTTATGTTACTCATGGTGATTTTGTAACTCTTACAGATGGTACAGGAATTGTACATATAGCTCCTGCTTATGGTGAAGATGATAACAATCTTGGTAAAAAATGTGATCTTCCTCTTATAAATCTTGTTGATCTTGAAGGAAAGTTTGTTGATGCAGTTACACCTTGGAAAGGCCTTCATGTAAAAGAAGCAGAAAAAGGCATAATTGAAGATCTTAGAGAAAGAGGAAACTTATATAAAACTAAGATGATGGTTCACTCTTATCCACACTGCTGGAGATGTGATACACCACTTTTATATTATCCAAAGGACACTTGGTTTATAAGAATGACATCACTTCGTGATAAATTAATTGAAAATAACAATAAAATTAATTGGTATCCTGATAATATAAGAACAGGAAGATTTGGAAAATTCCTTGAAAATGTAGTTGATTGGGGATTAAGCCGTGATAGATATTGGGGAACTCCACTTCCAATATGGGAATGCGAATGCGGACATAAAGAATGCATTGGAAGCATAGAAGAACTTAAAGAAAAGGGAGTAAATGTACCAGATAATATAGAACTTCATAAACCTTATATAGATAATGTTGAACTTAGATGCCCTAAATGTGGAAAGATAATGAAGAGAACTCCAGAAGTTATAGACTGTTGGTTTGATTCAGGATCTATGCCTTTTGCACAGCATCACTATCCATTTGAAAATAAGGAAACTTTTAAGCATAACTTCCCTGCACAATTTATATCTGAAGCAGTAGATCAGACAAGAGGATGGTTCTATACACTACTTGCTGTTTCAACAGCATTATTTGGAACAAATCCATTTGAAAACTGTATTGTACTTGGACATGTTTTGGATAAAAAAGGACTTAAAATGTCAAAGCATAAAGGAAATGTTGTAGATCCATTTGAAGTTCTTGCTCACGAAGGTGGAGACGCTTGTAGATGGCACTTCTATACTGCAAGTGCACCATGGCTTCCAACAAGATTTTCAGAAGATGATGTAGCTGAAACTCAAAGAAGATTTTTAAGCACATATTGGAATGTATATTCATTCTATGTACTTTATGCAGAAATAGATAAATTTAATCCACTTGATTACAGTGATTTTAAGAGTGAAAATGTTATGGATAAATGGATTCTATCAAAATTAAATACACTAATAAAACAAGTCGCAGATAATCTTGAAAAATATGACATAACACAAGCAGCACTTGATATAGAATCATTTGTTGATAGACTTTCAAATTGGTATGTAAGAAGAAATAGATCAAGATATTGGACTACAGAGCTTACTGATGATAAAAAAGGAGCTTATACAACACTTTATAGAGTTCTTGTTACACTTAGTAAGGTTGCAGCACCATTTATACCATTTATCACTGAAACAATTTATCAGAGCTTAGTTATTAGCATAGATAAAGATGCACCTGAAAGTGTTCATCTTTGCAAATGGCCTAGATATAATGAAAGTGAAGTTGACGTGGAACTTGAAAAAGAAATGGAACTTGCATATGACCTTGTAAAGCTTGGAAGAAATGCTAGAAATGGTGCAAACATTAAAAACAGACAGCCTCTTTCAGAATTACTTGTAAGTACAAGCAAACTTCCTGAATACTATGGAGACATAGTAAAAGACGAACTTAATATAAAGAAGATTGAATTTGGAGCAGACCTTTCAAAATACGTAGATTTTGAAATAAAGCCTAATCTTCCAGTGCTTGGCAAAAAATATGGTAAACTTATTCCTGGAATCAGAAAAGCTATATCAGAGAAGAATCAGATGGAACTTGCTGAAACTGTAAAGAGTGGTAAGAGTGTAAAAGTTGAAGTTCAAGGTACAGAAGTTCAACTTAACAGTGATAATCTTCTTGTAACTATGAATGGACTTGAAGGCTTTGCATTCGCAGGTGAAGGTGAGCTTGGTGTAGTTCTCGAAACAACTATAAATGATGAGCTTAGAGAAGAAGGATACTTAAGAGAAATTTTAAGTAAAGTACAGAATATGAGAAAAGATAGTGGATTTGAAGTTGCAGATAAGATTGTTCTTTATTTAGCAAATAATGATAAGCTTGAAGGTTTAGTTAAAAAGTTTGAAGATACTATTAAAAAAGAAACTCTTGCAGTAGAAGTTCTATATAATGATTCAAGCAAGAATTATGTTTCAAGTAGTATTAATGATGAAAAATTAGATTTACTTGTCGAAAAATTGGCATAAAATATATTTTAGGGGTAAACTGCGGTTATTAAAATTTAAATAACCGCAGTTTTTTATTAATAAATTTATTTTGAATGTTTAAGTTTTTAATTAAATTGTAAATAATATTATACATAAACCTTGTAAAAATGGTGTATTTAAAGTAATATTATTCTAAAGGTAATTTACTAGGTGTATCTAGGTGAATACGTTTATAATTGTAAATTTAATTAAATTAATATAAATTAATAACTAGGAGTTGATTAATAGTATGGCAGCTTCAATAAAAGATGTAGCTAGAGAAGCAGGAGTGTCAATTGCCACTGTTTCAAGAGTACTTAATGAAGTAGATGTAGTAAATGAAGAAACTAAGAAAAAAGTTATAGAATCAATAAAAAAACTTGATTACAGACCAAATATTGTTGCAAGAAGTCTTAAAACACAAAGAACAAGGACAATTGGAATTGTAGTCCCTGATATATCCAATCAATTTTATCCTGAAATTGTAAGAGGAGCAGAGGATGTATCTAACATTTATAACTATAATGTTATATTGTGCAATACAGATCTTGATCATGAAAAAGAAGTTGAATATATAAAGGTATTAAGAGAAAAAATGGTAGATGGAGTAATATATATGAGTAATTATCTTGGTGAAGATATATTAAATTTACTTAAAAATCTTAAATTACCAACTGTACTTATTGGAATAAAATCTGAACAAAGTGATTTTCCAAGTGTAACAATTGATAATGAAAAAGCCGCTTATGATGCAACTACTTATTTGATAAAAAAAGGAAATAAAAAAGTTGCTTTTGTTGGGGGAAATCCAGAATTTGAAATAGCATGTGAACTTAGGTTTTCAGGATATAAAAAGGCACTTGAAGATAATGGTTTGAAATATGATAAAAAGATTGTTCAATTTGGTGGACTTAAAGCTGCTGATGGCAGAGATGGAATGAAAGTTATAATAGAAAACACAAAAATTGATGCTGCATTCTGTTGCAGTGATGAAATAGCTATGGGAGTTATAAATACTTTAAGGGACAATGGAATTGACGTACCTAAACAAGTAGATGTAGTTGGCTTCGATAACATATATTCAGCATCAATATATTATCCTAAAATCACAACAGTAGAACAACCAATGTATGATATGGGTTCTGTTGGAATGAGAATGCTTATAAAGCTTATTAACAAAAAAAGTGTTGATAGAGAGCACTATGTATTAGATTACAATATAATAGAGAGAGAATCTTGTAAGTAACAATGATCAATGCACAATGATAAATTTAAAAGATAAAAGATAAAAGATAAAATATAAAAGATAAATAATAGAACATAAATAATAAATAATAATCAATGATTAATTTAGGGGAAGACTTGCGGAGTTTTGGAAATCGCGGAGCAAGTTCAACCTTTATTGAGTGTTGATTATTTTTTTGTATCTTTATAATTATATTACAATTTATGGAAATATATGCTATAATGAAATGGAAATATTTAGAAAAACATTTGAGGTGGTATATATATGGATTGTAAGGATAGGGTAAAAAATTTGATGTATTATTTATTGAGTATTAAAAGTATGGATGAGGATACTGTAAAAAATATAAATTCATATGAAAATATTTATTGGGAATTTGACCTAGCAAATTCAGATAAGAATTGTGTTATGAAAGAGGACAACAATGAAACTTGGTTTGTTATCAATAAATCTAATAAAGATCTATATGATAGTTTTTTTGAACTTTATATTTCAATTCAAAAAGATAATTCAGATAGAGAAATTTTATGGGGAAATTATATACTTACATGGGAGAATGAAAATAAAAAAATAGTTCACCCTCTTATAACTAGAGAACTTAAACTATATTTTGACGCTCAAAATGGTAAGTTTCTATTAAAGCCATGTAATGAAAAATATAAAATGGAATTTGAAATATTTAAGGGTTTGGATATTCCTAATATATCTGAAATATTAAAGATAAAAGAGCAAATCGATACAGGAAATTTTAATTTTAGAAATCTAAAGGAAACTAAGAATTTATTAAATTCCATAGTTCATTACTTAAGTTCGGATATAAATCCATCAGGAGAGATAAAGTCTTCAAATAAAATTGGTGAAATATTTAAGACAAATCAATGTCCAAGGATATATAACATGCCGTCGATAATTATTAAAAAAAGAGAGCATAATCTTTGGAGAGATGAGATTGTTAACATATTAAAACAAATTGATATGGGAGTGAGCATTCCATCTACAGTTAAGGCAATTGTAAACTCTGAAAAAATTGTGGAGGAAGAAAGGACAAGCTCATCTTTTAAGGCTATAGGAGAAAATCTATTATTTCCTCTTAAAAGTAATAGGGAGCAGAGGTTAGTTGCAGATAAATTATCAAAAAATTACGGAGTTGTTGTTCAGGGACCACCAGGAACAGGGAAAAGTCAAACTATTGCAAATTTAATATGTGATCTTTTGGCTCATGGCAAGAAAGTACTTGTCACAAGTCAAACAGGAAGATCACTTAAAGTTTTATCTAGTAAGATACCAACAGATATAAGACCTCTTTGTATAAGTCTTCTAGATGATGATGCAAAGTCACTGGCACAATTAGAAGATGAGGTTCGAATTATTACTGAAAAACTATCTTTAGACCCTGAGATTTTAAAAGTTGATATATTAGATTTAAGAGAAAAGCTTAAAAACTGTAAATCAAGACAAGAAGAATTATATAAAAAATTAGAACAAGTTTATAATGTGGAAAATAGGAAGGTTAGCATTAATGGAAAATTGGTTAATCTTATGGATATTGCAAAATGGCTTAAAGAGAACAGTGTATATTCTTTTATAGATGATGATATAAAATTTGAAGATAAATGTCCTTTAACAGATGAAGAGTTCTTAAAGTTCAATAGGTTACTAAGTATTGTTGACAATAAGGATGTTTTAAAAAGAAATAAAACAAAATTTATAAAACAAATACCAGATTATGATGATATAAATAATAAAATAGTTGAGTTTAAAAAATTGAGCCGGACTTATGATGATGATGTAAATAATGTAAAGGAATTATATTTGTCTTGTAACAAAGAAGTAGATTATGTTAAAGTACTTAGAATTATAAATATAGCTAAAAGTAAAATGGACAAGATAAAAGGAAGCTGGCTTGAAGCTGTAATGAAAGATTACTATATGAGTGAAATAGTAAGACCAGTTTTAAAGCATGTTTATATGAGAAGCAGAGTTTTTATAAGAGATCTTTCAGATATAAAAAGAATGCTTACAGTTCATACAATAAAAATACCTGAAGAGAAATCATTTGACGATTTTAAAGCTGATTTCAAGTGTATATATGATTTTATACTGAAAAAAGGAACAATCAAAAAAATGTTTAAAAAAATGCATAGGGAGTACAAATATATATTTGAAGATTGTAGTGTTGATGGCAATCCAATATATAGAAAAGATGAAGCTGAAATAATAAATTTGTATATCCAATGTAAAGATACAGAAAAAGAATTTATGGAGCTTTGGAATAGTAATATGACAGGGTATAAGGCTTTTGAAATAAAGAAGTTCAACATAAATTCACTATGGTCCTTGAAAAATCTGTCAATGATATTGGTATGGTTATTGATTGGAACATGGACTATAGAAATAAGATAGTAGACATTCTAGGAAATGTGGTGTTTTTAAATAAAATTGATTGGTATGAACCTGAAACTTATGACTATCTAAAGAAAACAGTCTTAAGTTTGAAAAATATAAATGATTATATAAATGACAAGGCTTTTTTAAATAATGTAAAGAAAATATGCATGTTCCTTCCAGAGGTTAAATCCTTAGAAAATGCAATAGATAAGCTTGATGAGGAGGCTTTAAAAGAGGCGTATGCAAAGGTATTAAAATTAAAACAAAACCAAAAATATGTGGATGATATAAATTTATATTATGATAAATTAAACAATGCAGCTCCAAAATTTACAAACAGGATAATAAATGATTGTATTGGAAAAAATTTTAAAGAGTTTAATAAGGCGTGGAACTTTAGAAAAATGCAGTGCCTTATAAACAGAGCACATAAAATAAGCAGCGGATTAATAGAAAGGTTTATAAAGGAAGAAAAGAATAAAGAATATGTAATTACAGAAAAGTTAGTTTCTAAAAGTGCGTGGTATAGGCAGATTAAAGGAACTACAGACAGTCAAAAAAGAAATTTATATGCATGGATTCAGGCAGTAAAAAAGACAGGTAGAAGCAGAAGCAGGTTTTTATACAAATATAGAGATTTGGCTCAAAAGGAAATGGAACAATGTAGGGATTCAATACCTGTTTGGATTATGCCTGTAAACAAGATAATTGAAAATATAAAGCTCACAAAAAATTTATTTGATGTAATAATTTTTGATGAAAGTAGTCAGTGTGATATATTCTCAATATGTGCATTGTTCCGAGCTAAAAGAGCAGTAATTGTAGGTGATGATAGACAAATAAGCCCTCAAATTATAGGCTTTGATCAGGACAAGGTAAATAAACGAATTGAAAGATATTTATATGAAGTACCAAACAGGGAAAGTCTTGATTTGGAAACAAGTCTTTACAGTACGGCACTTAGGGTGTTCCCTGAAAGGGTTGTTTTAAAGGAACACTTTAGATGTTTACCACAGATTATTGGATTTTCAAATAATTTGTGCTATGCAAATGAGATAATCCCACTTAGATATGAAAATAAAACAATGAAATTCAGATTGCCTATAAATGCAGTTAAAGTTCAAAATGGTGCTAAGGACAAGACAAAAAATATAAATTTAAATGAAGCTAAGAGTATTGTACAGACTATTGTGGATTGCTGCATGGATAATAGATATAAAAATATGACGATGGGAGTAATATCTCTTTGTGGGAATGATCAAGCACAGCTTATTGAAAGTATGCTTTCAGAAAAACTAGGAAAAGCAGAAATGATAAAGAGAAACTTAATGTGTGGTGATCCATATTCTTTCCAAGGAGATGAACGTGATATTATATTTTTGTCTATGGTGGTTGCCGATAATGTAAAATTTACTGCACTTACAAGGGAAATTGATTTTAGAAGATTTAATGTAGCTGTAACAAGAGCGAAAAATCAATTGTGGTTATTTTATTCTATGAGTATGGAAAATTTAAATCCTGATTGTGTAAGAACCAAACTTATAAAATACTGTACAGAGGTCTCAAATAAAAAATATGGTACATTAATACCTCAATATTTTGAAAATAATTTCCTAAGAGATGTGTACAATTCAATTAAGGGTATAGGATATAATATTGTATATTATGAAAATTTAAATAAATATAATATAGATTTTGTTATAGAAGGTGATAATAAAATAGCTGCAATTATATGTAATGGAGGTAAAAATAAGACAAAAGAAGATACTAAAACTATATTTGAGAGACAGTTAAATTTAGAACAATCAGGATGGCTATTCATAACAATAGATGGAAGTGAATTCTACGAGAATAAGGCTAAAATTATAGATAAAGTACAAGAAAGATTAAATCACTATGGAATAGGTATAATGAAAAAATTAAATATTAAAGAAAAAAGTATTGAAATTTCTATAAAATAGAACAATAATATGCTAATTTATGATATATTATATGTTATATATTGTAATATGATATATATATAGTGATATGATTATATATATGTGTTAGAATTAATATAATAAAAATTATTGTTTTAACAATAGGGTTCAATTACAACAAGAGTAAAAACATTAAAATGGGGGGATACAAATGAAAGTTAGTTCAAAGATTAGAATGTGGTTTTTGGGAAATTCCATTTTGCTTGCAATTGTCGTAGGAATTGCCAGCTTTATTGTAACCGACTCATCAGATTATGCATTTAAGATTACAGTAATACTTGGTATATTATCTATAGTTGAAGGGCTAGCAGTAAGTTTTTTAGCTTCAAAATTCTTAGCAAAGCCTATTTCTGATTTTATAGAATCTATGAAGAAAATATCAAATGGTGATTTTTCATTTAAAATGGATACCGCAAAGAATGATGAAATGGGAATGCTTGGATCATTAGTAAATGATACTTTTGAAAATGTAAGAACGTCATTATCTGATGTAAAGAAGGGTTCTCTTGGAATAAATGAGTCCGCAGCAACTCTGCTTGAAACATCTAACAATATGTCAAGTTCAGTAAATGAAGTTTCAACTGCAATACAAGATGTAGCAAGTGGATCCACTTCTCAATCACAGGATTTGATTGATGTTGTTAATCTTGTATCAGATTTTGCCAAGGAACTAGATTCAGCAAATGAAAAGATAACAAATGTTTCAACAGAAGTTAAAAATGCAGAAACAAATGCCTCAAATGGTAATACTCAAATTGAAGAACTTATAAATACCATTGTTCAAGTAAAAGAATCTTTTGACAAAGTTACTGAAAAAATAACTAATCTTTCAAATGCAGTTTCAAAAATAGGCAATATTACAAATGCCATTAATGACATTTCAGAGCAGACAAATCTTTTAGCACTTAATGCTGCAATTGAAGCTGCAAGGGCAGGAGAACATGGTAAGGGATTTGCTGTTGTAGCAGAAGAAGTTAGAAAACTTGCAGAAGAATCACAAAAGTCATCAGAAGAGATAAGCAATCTTGTTAAGTCAATTGGAAGTGAAACACAAGAAGTTACAGTTACTGCTTCAGGTGTTGGAAGTATTCTTGAAGGACAAGCAGAAGCTGCTAATAATACTATAACTATTTTATATGATATAATAGGTTCAATTGACAAAATGGTTCCATTAATGGAAGAAAGTAATAATTCAATAGGAAATGTTATGACATCTAAGGATGAAGTACTTAATAAAGTTCAATCAGTATCTGCAGTTTCACAGGAAGTTTCTGCATCAGCAGAAGAAATATCAGCATCTTCTCAGGAGTTATTAGAAGCTTCAGAAAAGGTTAAGGATCAAGCTGGTAAAGTTAATGAGTTATCTGCAGGATTGGATACAAAAGTAAGTAAGTTTACAGTTTAATTTGTAATATAGATTTTAAAACAAAATAAATTAATCTAAAATTGCTAGGTATTAGGTTAGATAAATTCTAACTGGTACTTAGCAATTTTTTTGTTAATTTAATGTTTAAAGTATAGCAACTAATATGCGAAATAAATAGTATAATGTTAAAAATTATTATTTTATGGGGCTTATTAGGGGGAATCTCATATGAAGATTAATTTTGTAAGGAATTTAGAACTGGGAAGTATTGTAGCAAGGGATGTTTTAAATGGAGAGGGTAAAATATTAGTTAAAGAGGGCACAGAGTTAACAAGAGCAAATATAAATTTTTTAAGAAGAAATATGATTTTATATATCTATGTTGAGGATAGTGCGCTTGAAGACATAAATACTGACCCAAAGCTTGATAAACTTAAGCAAAAAACATTAGCACAAATGCCAAGTATTTTTTATAATATTTCAAGTAAAAATTATATAAGATCAAAAGAGTCAATAGAAGATGTTGAAAATTTAATTGATTACATGATAGAAAATGAATCTTTAAACACAAATGTATATGAGATAAGAGCGTTTGATAATTATACATATATCCATTGCTTGGATACTGCAATTATGGCTGCATTTATGGGAATTTCTATGGAATACAAAAGTTCAAAAATAAGGGATTTATGTATTTCGGCATTATTCCATGACATAGGAAAACTGAAAATATCAAATGAAATTATAAATAAAAGAGGAAAACTTACCAAAGAGGAATTTAGAGAAATAAAAAAGCATCCATTTTATGGCAAGGAAATACTCAAAGATGCTCCTTTTTATACTGATGAAATAATAAGAGGTGTATACGAACATCATGAAAGAATTGATGGAAAAGGTTATCCACAAGGGTTAAAGGGAAATGAAATATCGGAATTTGCAAAAATAATAAGTATTTGTGATGTATTTACAGCAGTTAGTGCAAATAGAAGTTATAGAAAAAGATTTTCACCTAATGAAGCCTATGAGCTTATTTTATCAGGTTCAAATACTAAATTTGACGAAAAATTTGTCCAAAAATTCAGAGATTTATTTTATATATATCCAATGGGGGCTTGCGTTAAACTTTCCAATGGAGTTGAAGGTTATGTAGTAAGACAAAATAAATCTTTTGCAGATAGACCTGTTATAAGGATAATTTACGATTCAAATACAAAATTGCCCATACATATGTACGAGATTAATCTACTAAGTCATACAGATATTACAATAGAATCCATTATATAAATTTAAAAGTTGAGTTTTTACATAAAGATGAATTATAATTGTATGTATAGATTTATATAAATTAGGAGGTAAATTTTTATGTATAGTGCAGTTGAAAGACTTTTAAAATACGTTAAATTTAACACACAATCAAGTGAAGACACACATGTAACTCCAAGTATGCCTGGTGAAATGGTGTTAGCAAAGGAATTAAAAAAAGAACTTGAAGAACTTGGATTATCTGATGTATCCTTAGATGAAAATGGCTATGTAATGGCTACTTTGCCTAAAAACGTAGATAAGGATGTTAAAACTATAGGCTTTATAGCACACATGGATACTAGTCCTGATATGAGTGGTGAAAATGTAAATCCTAAAATAATTGAAAATTATGATGGAAAAGACATAGTTTTAAATGAAAAGGAAAATATACTATTAGCCATTGAGGATTTTCCTGAAATACTTAAATATAAAGGAAAGACACTTATCACTACAGATGGAACAACTTTGCTTGGTGCTGATGATAAAGCTGGAGTTGCAGAAATAATGGCGGCAATAGAATATCTCGTTAAAAATAAAAACATGCCACATGGGACTATTAAAGTAGCATTTACACCTGATGAGGAAATAGGAGAAGGTTCAGATCATTTTAATGTGAAAAAATTCAATGCAGACTTCGCATATACAGTAGATGGTGGCCCAATAGGTGAACTTGAATATGAAAACTTTAATGCAGCTTCAGTTAAAGTTCACGTAAAGGGGAGAAATGTTCATCCAGGAACAGCAAAAAATAAGATGATAAATTCAATATATATAGCAAATGAATTTGCAAATCTACTACCAAAGGATGAAAAACCTGAATACACAGAAGGATATGAAGGCTTTTATCATTTAATATCAACAAAGGGTGAAGTAGAAAATAGTGAATTGTATTTTATAGTAAGAGATTTTGATAAGAATAAATTTGAAGAAAGAAAGCAATTAATGCTTGATATTGCTGAATTCTTAAATAAAAAATATGGTCAAGGTATTGTCACATTAGATGTGAAAGATCAATATTACAACATGAAAGAAAAAGTTGAACCTGTAAAACATATTGTTGATATGGCATATAAGGCTATGCAGGAGGTAGATGTAGTACCAGATGTAAATCCGATCAGAGGAGGAACTGATGGAGCTTCACTATCATATAAGGGCCTTCCTACACCAAATCTTTTTACAGGTGGACATAATTATCACGGTAAATATGAATTTATACCAACTTTTGCTTTAGATAAATCAGTTGACGTAATTCTTAAAATAATAGAGTTATATTCAAAATAGATAAAATAGTTAACAAATTATTCAAACTTTATTAAGCAGTATTTAATACTGCTTTTTATTTTTTATGTTATAATATAAAAAAAGTTAATATGCTTAAGGAAGAGGGGAGTTTTATGAATTTTGCACAAAATGGTTTCCTGAAAAATTTGCAGGTAGTAGCAATTGCAGCTATAGTAATGATTGTAGCATATGTGCTTTTACACATTTTACCAGTATTGTTTCTGATTGGAGCCGTAATATATGCATATGTAAAAATTAAAAAATATATAAAATCTAAGTATAAATCTAAAACTTCAAATATGAACAGTAGTATTAATAAGGATGATAATGTTATATCAGATGATGGATTAGATGGTGATGTAATAGATGTCGATTATAAAGATGTGTAATATATAAAGTAAATGTTTTTACGAATTAAGAACAATACTTGAAAATTATTCATAATATATATATGAATAATTTTCAGTATGAGGTGTTTTTTATGCTTTATGCCTTGATTTTAGCAGGGGGTAAGGGGACTAGATTATATCCGCTTTCTAGGGAAGATAACCCAAAACAGTTTTTAAAAATAATAAACGACAAGAGCCTTCTTGTAAACACTGTAAATAGAATAAAATCTTTGGTTAGTAATGAAAATATATATATTGTTACAAATGAAAGCTATAAGGAAAAAATATATGAAGAACTTCCGAATATAAACAAAGATAATATATTTATAGAGCCAATAAACAAGGAGACCCCATTGTTTATTGTACAGGCTATTTCTGATGTTGAATTTAGGAATAATCATTGACATTTAACCTATGTTTTTTCTATAATTGCATTAGCATAAAAGAAAAACATAAGATATATTAGAAGTGAGGATATTATGAAGTATAAGTATTTAATAGTTATGAAAAACAGGTATTTAAGGAGGATAAGATGAATTTAAAAAAAATTCTTCCAAATGTAAGGGCAATGTGTTTTATGATGCCGTTACTTATCTTAAATTTAACTTATGCAGTTTTAGATTATTTCACAAGTTCAAAATTAACTTTGATTACAAGTATTGATAGGAGCATACCATTTGTTAGACAATTTGTAATACCATATGTGATGTGGTATCCTATGGTTCCTCTAGTATTTATATATATATGTGTAAAAGATAAAGAGAATTATTGCAGAATGATTATAAGTTTTGCTTTTTCACTTATAACATGTTATATAATATTTTTCTTTTTTCAAACTACAGTTCCAAGGCCTGCAGTAACAGGTAATGATGTATATAGCAATCTTGTAAAATTAATTTACAGTATAGATAATCCATATAATTGTTTCCCAAGTATACATGTTATGATATGTGCTTTAATGATTGAAGGGATTTGGAAAACGAGGAACAAGTCAAATGTTGTGGCTGTAATTGTTACATTCATTGGTATATCGGTTATGTTATCTACAGTGTTTATAAAGCAGCATGTTGTTTTAGATGGTGTTTCTGGAATAATGGTAGCATCTATAGTTTATTTTTTAGCTAATAAAATAATAAGAGGAAATGTTTTGGGATTTTGTAGAAGATTGTACAGAAGTACAGATTTTTCAAGGATGTCAAAGGTTAAATCTCAATAGTTTTGTAATAAAAATTGGCTCCATGCATATTATTGATATGAGTAATATGTGATGGGGTTTTTTTATGATTAAGAAGAATATAAAATTTAATTTTTATAGCGGGAAATATAAAATTGAAAATTTGCTAAAAACTTTAGAAGAAAAAGAATTTGAGAATACTATTTTTGAAGAAGAATTATCAGTGGGTAAAATTAAACGTAACAAAAAATGTTAGGGAAAAAGTGGTTCGTTGCAATATATGCAAGAGTATCCACAGATAAGAAAGATCAAAAGGAGTCAATACCAGCCCAAATAGACAGCCTACAAAAATGGCTTAAAAATAAAATAAAAGATGATAAACTAAATGAGTATAAATTAATCGACATATATGAGGATCAAGGCTTCTCTGGTTCTAGTTTTAAAAGAGATAGTTTTATAAGAATGAAGAAAGATATTGAAAATAAAAGAATAAATATGGTTTTAACTAGAGATCTTTCAAGGTTTTCAAGAAATTACATTATGGCAGGGTATTATCTTGAAGAATACTTTAAAATAAAGAATGTTAGATTTATATCCGTTTTGGATAATGTCGATACTAATTATGAGAACAATGATATAATTCCATTTAAAAATATATTAAATGAAATGTATGTAAGAGACTGTTCAAGAAGGACAAGAGATGGTTTGATAGAAAGGATGAATAGAGGATCATGCATTTCAAGTAAGCCACCTTATGGGTATAAATTTGATATTAAATATATTGATAATGTGAAATATGTAAATCTTTCACCGGAGACAAATGGAACACAGGTTATAGTAAAAATTATATTTAAGTTATATATTAATGGATTTGGACTACAAAAGATAGCAGATTGTTTAAATGTGAGGGGGGTACCTTCCCCAAAGGCAATTAGACTTGGAGAAGATAAAAGCTTATGGACAAATAATACTGTAAAATATATATTAACCAATCCTAAGTATACAGGCAAAATGGTCCAGCATAGATGGAAAAAAATAAACTATAAAATTAATAAAAGTGTAAAAGTCCCAAGAAATGAGTGGATTACAAAAGGAACATTTAAGGCTATAATAGGTGATAAAATGTTTAATTCTGTTCAAAATATAATGAGGAAAAGGCAAAAGTCATACAGATGTCCAAATGATTCTCATATATTTTCTTCAATTATTTTTTGCGGTGATTGTGGAAGCCCTATGTATTATAGAAAAAATTTTAAGGGGTATAAGTGTAAAAGAAGCCAGGAAGGTGGCAAAAAATGTAGTGCTCATTCAATTAAAGAGGAGCTTATATTAGAAAAAATAATTGAAGAAATAAGAAAATGTACTAGTGCACAAAAAATAGATAAATATTTAGTAAAATTTGATAAAGAAGCTGCAAACAAGCTTATTAAAAAAATACTAGTATATGAAGATAAAGCTTCTGAGGTAAAGAAAGTGGATATATTTTTTAAATTTAAGTTAGTGTGATGCATATCACATAATCTTTTAAATTATTATTATAAAATTAAAACATAATAATTGTTTAAAAGGAGAATGAATTATGGATTTGATTAAAAATGAAGATAAATGCAATAAAATGTTTTGTTATCAATGTGAACAGACTCCAATTGGTGGATGTACAAATTTTGGTGTATGTGGTAAAAACCCAGATATAGCAAGCCTTCAAGATATTATAATTTTTGGCTTGAAAGGAGTCGCTGCATATAGAACGCATGCAAATGAACTTAATAAAACTGATGGTGAAGTTGATAAAATAATAAGTGAAGCACTTTACACAACACTTACAAATTCAAATTTTAGCCTTGAAGAGAATGTGTCTATGGCATTAAAAGTTGGAACAGCAGCAGTTAAAGTTATGGATTTATTAGATAGTGCACATACTTCAAGACTTGGAGTGCCAGAACCTACAGTTGTTACAGAAGATAAGGTTGAAGGACATTGCATTCTTGTTACTGGGCACAATCTTTATGCCCTAGAGGAACTTTTAAAACAAACAGAAGGTAAAGGTATAAATATATATACACACTCAGAAATGCTTCCAGCTCATGGATATCCAGAACTTAAAAAATATTCACACCTTAAAGGAAATGTTGGGAAAGCTTGGTATGATCAAAGAAAAGTATTTGAGGAGTTTCCAGGAGCAATTCTTGGTACAACAAATTGTCTTATGCCTGTAACTACAGGACATTATAAAGATAGATTCTTTACTTATGGAATTGCAGGACTTCAGGGAGTTTCAAAGATAAAAAATAACGATTTTTCTCCACTTATTGAAAAAGCATTTGAGCGTCCAATTAAGAACATTGACTCGGATAAGACACTTGTAACAGGTTTCCACCATAGCACAGTAATTTCAATTGCACCAGAAATAATTGATGCTGTAAAGGCTGGAAAAATTAAAAGATTCTTTGTCATAGCAGGATGTGATGCGCCAACAAAAGGAAGAAATTATTTTAGGGAACTTGCAATGTCTCTTCCTAATGATTGTATAATACTTACTACATCATGCGGAAAGTTTAGATTTAACGACATTGACTATGGAACAGTTAAAGGTACAGACATTCCAAGATATATAGACCTTGGACAGTGTAATAATTCAGGCTCCACAGTAAAAATAGCACTTGCACTAGCAGAAGCTTTAGGATGCAGTGTAAATGAGCTTCCAGTTAGCATTGTATTATCATGGTTTGAGCAGAAAGCCATTGCCATTTTACTTGGACTATTCAGCATTGGAATTCAAAATGTATATGTAGGACCAACTGCCCCTAAATTTATAACACCAGGAGTTTTAAAGGTTCTTCAAGACAATTTCAATTTAAAGTTAACAAGTGGAAATGTAGCTGAAGATTTATCAGATATGATGAAATAAACTTTAGAAATGAAAAGCACCATATAGAAATATTTAGTAATATTTCTATATGGTGCTTTATTTTATTGATTTTTAATAATTGAATTAAGCTTTTCTATATCCGATATAATAATCTTTTTTGAAGATGTATTTATAATATTATCCTTTTTTAAGCTACTTATGACACGACTTACTGTCTCTCTTGAAGTACCCACCATATTAGCTATGTCTTGTCTTGTTATTGAAAGATCAATTTGGGTACCTTTTTTTGTATTTATGCTGTGTCTCTTTGAAAGATCAATTAGCACTTTTATAATTCTAATATATGTATCTGAAAAAGCCATATCTCTTACTGACATTTGTGAGCGGTATAACCTTTTACTTAGCACTTTTATTATTTCAAGTGCCAAATGGTTATTATTAAGGATTAAATTTTCAATATCATGATTTAAAATGATTCCTATTTCACTATCTTCAATGGCCTCTACTGTTGCAGGATAGTCTGTATTATTAAAAAGAGTAACTTCTGCAAAAATAGAATTGTCTCCAAGTATGTTAAGAGTTATTTCTCTTCCATCTAAAGAAGTCTTGAATATTTTTACTTTTCCATGTTTAACGAAAAATAGAGCTTTTCCTTTATCACCTTCATTAAAAATAATATCTCCACTTCTGTATAATTTTTTTATTTGAAGATTTGCTATATTTGTTAAGGTTTCATCAGATAGGCCAGAAAATACAGGAATTTTTTTTATTATATCAATGGAATCTTTCATAAAATCACTTCCAAAATGTTTTTTATTAAAATGTTTTTTAAATGGAATTCTTACAAAGCAATTAAGTTTATAATATAATTAAATTAGTTAATAATCAATATAATATATCTCAAAAGGTAAGGAATCGTATAATGAATTATGTTTATATTTTAAGATGTAGTGATGGAACATTGTATACAGGCTATACAAATAATTTAGAAAAAAGAATTAACACGCATAATAGTGGAAAAGGTGCAAAATATACAAGGTGTAGACTCCCTGTTAAAATGGTTTATCACGAAGAACTTGAAACTAAAAGTGAAGCAATGAAAAGGGAGTATGAAATTAAAAAGTTAACAAGGGAGAAAAAGATGAAGATGATAGACAATGAACAATGATCAATGTACGAATGATCAATGATCAATAGAAGAGCAATGGACAATGAACGAATGATCAATGGTCAATAGGAGAACAAGAGAAATGAACAATGATCAATGAACGAATGATCAATAAAAAAACAAAGAACAATGATCAATGCTCAATGATAAATAGAAGAAAAGAGCAATGTACAAAAGATTAAAGATCAACAAAGGAAAAACTTTTTCAGGGTTTAAAAAAAGGGTTTAGCTAAGTTTAAGAAATTGCGAGGCAATTTCAACATACAATGCTCAATGAAGGAAAAAACTCTTTCAGAGTTTAAGAAATTAAGTTAATAATTTTAAATGTGGCAATAATGATAGTATCTAAACTTTAGGAGGATGCTATGTATTCAAATGTTATTGTTAATAAGTCTTTTAAATTTGCAGTAGATATTGTTGAATTGTATAAAATGTTAGTTGACGAGAAAAAGGAATATATTTTGTCAAAGCAGTTATTAAGATCTGGTACTAGTATAGGAGCAAATGTAAAAGAAGGAATCAAAGGTATTAGTAAAGCTGACTTTAGAAATAAAATGAGTATTGCATTGAAAGAAGCAAATGAAACAGAGTATTGGTTAGAATTAATAGTAGAGGCTAAAATACTTGAAAGAAGTGAAATAGATACGTTATTAAAAGAGTGTAAAGAAATATGCAAAATACTAACTTGTATAGTGAAAACAAGCGAAAAGATGAAGACAATGATCAATGAACGAATGATCAATGATCAATAAAAGAACGAATGATCAATGTACGAATGATCAATGATCAATAGAAGAACAAGAGAAATGAGCAATGAACGAATGATCAATGATCAATAAAAGAACAAAGAGCAATGAACAATGAACAATGATTAATAGAAGAACAATGATAAATGGTCAACAAACAAAAGATTAATAAACAATATAATGGAAAAAACATTTCAAGATTTAAAAAGGTTTTAACTAAGTTTAAGAAATTGCAGCGCAATTTTACATACATTGATCATTGTCAATTGATCATTATGAGAAAGGGCAAATAGCAACGAACAAAAGATCAATTATAAATAATAGTGAAAAACTTTTTCAAGATTTAAAAAGGTTTTAACTAAGTTTAAGAAATTGCGGTGCAATTTTAACATTCATTGACAATTGATCATTGAGCATTGATCATTGGAACCGATCATTGTTTTGCCCTTTTCTTGTAACAAAGGGACCGCTACATGCATAGGTTATTCAGCTACAAGGCTTCTTAAACGTGATAATGACGCGGTTATGATGGTTTTGCCTTCTGATCATTATGTAGAAGATGAGAAAGTTTTTGCAGATACACTTAAAGAAGCGGTTGAAATTGTAGAGAAAAAAAGAGTGCTTGTTACTATAGGGATAAAACCTACAAGAGCTGAGACTGGATATGGATATATTCAGATGGGAGAAAAATTAAATAATATGGATTCAACGTATAAGGTTGGAAGATTTGTTGAGAAACCCAATGTGGAAATTGCAAGGGATTTTTTACTTGATGGAAATTATCTGTGGAATAGTGGGATGTTCGTTTGGAGGGCAGATGCTCTCAATTCAAAAATACTATGAAATGATAGATATATGAAATGCTAAATAGAAAAATTATTCATATTTTAATGATAAATTGATAAAAAACAATGATTTTTGAATAAAATCACAAAATTGTCTTGCATTTTATGCAAAAAAAAGTTATTTTTAATATTGGTGATAAAAATAATAAGGGGGACTAGTATGAAGGATTTTAAAAGAATATTAGTTGCAAACAGAGGGGAAATTGCAATAAGAATTTTTAGAGCTTGCAAAGAACTTGGGATAAGAACTGTTGCAATATATTCTAACGAGGATAAATATTCATTATTTAGGACGAAAGCAGATGAGGCATATCTCATAGGTGAGAATAAAAATCCAGTGGATGCTTATTTGAATATTGAGGAGATTGTAAATCTTGCTATAAAAAAAGGCGTTGATGCTATTCATCCCGGATATGGATTCCTATCTGAAAACCCAGAATTTGCAAGAAAATGTGAAGAGGCAGGGATTGAATTCATAGGACCAACCGGCGATATGATGGATAAACTTGGTGATAAAATAAAATCAAAAATTGTTTCTAAACAAGTTGGGGTGCCAGTTATACCTGGATTTGAAAAAAATATTAAAAGTGTAAGTGAAGCAAAGAAACTTGCAGAAGAATGTGGATATCCTATAATGCTAAAAGCAGCAGCTGGCGGCGGCGGAAGAGGAATGAGAATTGTAAGAGAAGAGAGTCAGATTGAAGCCTCTTTCTTAAGCGCTAAAAGTGAAGCTAAAAAGGCATTTGGTATAGATATAATGTTCATGGAAAAGTATATTGAAAAGCCTAAACATATAGAAGTACAAATACTTGGAGATAAATTTGGTAATATAGTACATCTTCATGAAAGAGATTGCTCAATACAAAGAAGACACCAAAAAGTTGTGGAATTTACTCCAGCATTTTCAGTTCCAAGTGAAATAAGAGATAAAATCTGCAGTGATGCATTAAAAATAGCTAAAGCTGTAAATTATAGAAGTGCAGGAACTTTAGAATTCCTTGTTGATATGCATGGAAATCATTATTTTATAGAGATGAACCCTAGAATACAGGTTGAACATACAGTAAGTGAAATGGTTACAGGTATTGATATTGTACAAAGCCAGATACTTATAGCTGAAGGATATAAGCTTAATTCAGAAGAAATAGGAATAAAGAGCCAAGAAGACGTAAAACCAAGGGGATATGCAATTCAGTGCAGAATTACAACAGAAGACCCTGCAAATAATTTTGCACCAGACACAGGCAAAATAGAAGTATATAGAACAAGTTCAGGAAATGGAATAAGACTTGATGGTGGAAATGGTTTTGCAGGTGCTGTTATAAGTCCATATTATGATAGCCTTTTGGTTAAATATATATCATGGGGAAAAACTTTTAAGGATGCTATAAGAAAATCCATAAGAGCTATGGAAGAAACAACTATAATTGGGGTTAAAACAAACATAGCATTTTTAATCAATGTGTTAAATCATCCACAATTTTTAGAGGGAAAATGTGATACTGGATTTATAGATGAAAATCCAGATCTTATAGATGTAAAACCTAAGGCTGATGAGGAGAGTAGAATCCTTAATTTCATAGGTGAAAAAGTAGTAAATGAAACAAAGGGAATTAAAAAGGAATATGATGTGCCTGTAGTTCCTAATGTTGCAGTACCTAATGGTGGATTAAGTGGAACAAAACAAATACTTGATACACAAGGTACACAAGGACTTATAAAGTGGATAAAATCACAGGAAAAACTTCTTCTTACAGATACAACTATGAGAGATGCTAACCAGTCTCTTATGGCTACAAGAGTAAGAACTAGAGATATGGTTAAAATTGCAAAGCCCACATCAATATATGGAAAGGATTTGTTCTCACTTGAAATGTGGGGCGGCGCTACTTTTGATGTATCATACCGTTTCCTTAAGGAATCTCCATGGGAAAGACTAAGCATGCTTCGCAAGAAGGTACCTAATTTACTTTTCCAGATGCTTATACGTGGAGCAAATGGAGTTGGATACAAGAACTATCCTGATAATGTAATAAGAAATTTCATAAAACAATCTGCTGAAAATGGAATTGATGTGTTTAGAATTTTTGATTCACTTAACTGGCTTAAGGGCATGGAAGTTTCAATAGATGAAGTGCTTAAAACAGGTAAGGTTGCCGAAGCTTGCATATGTTATACAGGAGATATATTAGATGATAGAAAAGAGAAATATAACCTTGATTACTATGTAAAACTTGCTAAGGAGATTGAAAAGACAGGAGCACACATTCTTGGAATAAAGGATATGTCTGCACTTTTAAAGCCTCATGCTGCATTTAAGCTTATAAAGACTTTGAAAGAAGAAGTAGGAATGCCTATACATCTTCATACTCATGACACTACAGGAAATGGAGTGGCAACTGTAATAATGGCAGCTGAAGCAGGAGCTGACATAGTCGATACTGCTTTTAACAGTATGTCAGGACTTACAAGCCAGCCAGCATTAAATTCAGTAGTTGCAGCTCTTAAAAATACTAGAAGAGATACAAAAATAGATTTAAGAGGAATTCAGAAAATATCCGATTACTGGGCAGCAGTTAGACCGGTTTATTCTAAATTTGAATCTGATCTTAAATCAGGTTCTGCTGAAATATATGAATATGAAATACCAGGTGGACAGTATTCAAACTTAAAACCTCAAGTTGAGAGTTTCGGACTTGGACATAAATTTAATCAAATTAAGAAAACATATAAAGAAGTTAATGAACTTGTAGGGGATATTGTAAAAGTAACACCATCATCAAAGATGGTTGGAGATTTTGCTATATTTATGGTACAAAATGGTTTAACAAAAGAAAATATATATGAAAAGGCTGCAAATTTAGCTTTTCCTGATTCAGTTGTAACATACTTTAAAGGTATGATGGGCCAGCCTATGGGAGGTTTCCCAGAGAAGCTTCAAAAGCTTGTATTAAAAGGTGAAAAGCCTATAACATGTAGACCGGGAGAACTTTTAAAGGACGAAAACTTTGAAAAAATAGGAGAACACTTAAAGGATAAATTTAAGTTTGAGCCTAGTGATAAAGATATAATAAGTTTTGCACTTTATCCAGATGTATTTGAGCAATATTTAAAATATATACGCAGGTTTGGTGATCCAAGTAGAATGGGAAGTGATATATTCTTCTATGGATTGGCAGAAGGAGAAACATCAGAAATTGAAGTTTCAAAAGGAAAGAGTTTCATTGTTAAATTAGTGAAAATAGGAGAGGTAGATTCACAGGGAAATAGAAACCTTTTATTTGAAGTTAATGGATTTAGAAGAGCCATTAAAATAAAAGATAAAAACAGTCATAATGTTCATGAAATAATTGAAACTAAGATGGCTGATCCCGATAATGAAAAAGAAATAGGGGCTCCTATCCCAGGAAATATTTTATCTGTTTTAGTTAAAAAAGGAGATAAAGTAAATGAAAATGATCCTCTTGTAATTGTTGAAGCAATGAAGATGGAAACCAGAATTACAGCTTCAGCAAGTGGGATAATTGATGAAGTGTATGTAAAAGAAGGCCAGCAGGTAAGCTCTGGAGAACTTCTTGTAAGTATTGAATAGATAGATTTAATGAAGGTCTCTCTCAAAAGAATTTTATTTCAGTTGAGAGAGACCTTCAAATTTTATAAATCAGGGGACAGGATTTAAATAAATTTCTGCAGTACACAAGTCGCCATTCCAATAAATGTTATATATAATGCTTTTTAGTATGAGTTTTTTTATGTCTTCATTTGAAGAATAAAATAATGTTTTGAAATCAGTAATTTTATTAACATCAAAATTAATATTATTTTTTTTGTATGATTCAAATTCTTTTCTTTCTTTTTCAAGATAAGAGAGTTTTGACAGCAGAAGTTTAGAAACATCTATGTCATCTGTTAGTTGCAGCTTTTTAATTAGATTCTCAGAGGATAATTTATTTTCACGCAGCCTTTTTTCTATTGTAAAATGTTTTGATTTATAAATTGAACTATTCAATGAATAATTTATGTTTAAAAGTAATAGATTTTTAGGCAGTATAAATTTATTTAAATTATCAACAATTGTATTTTCAATAAGTTCTCCATTAACGTTTTTATTTTCGCATTTTGCACATGTATAGTAGTAATTTCTTTTACCACTTTTGTTTTTAGTACCATATATTATTCTAAGTGGATTTTTACATTTTGCACATTTAATAAGGGGACATAAAAGAGCATTTTTGCTTTTTCCAAGTCTCGGAGCAGATGAAGAGTTTTGAGACAATATACATTGAACTTTAACCCAGTCATTACCTTCCACTATGCCATTGTGATGAGCCACTGCGTATATCCAATATTTTTTGTTTCTATAAGGTCCTGATTTACCTTCTCTTTTATTATATGAGAGCATGCCATGGAGTCCATCTGCACTTCCAATAACATTGATTTTGCAGCTTTTTAGATAGGTTATAACTTCATCTGTAGTTTTAACATACACAGGATTTTTTAGTATTGTACAAATGGAGACTTTTGTGAAGGTTCTTCTTTCTTTTGTTCTTATATTTTTATCTAAAAGAAATTGTGCAACTTTTGAAAGTGACCTTTTTTCAATATATTTTTTAAATATAAGTTTTACTATAAAAATTTCAGATTCTATAGGATAGAGAGTGTATAAATTTTTTATGATGCCATATTCATCACATACATTAACGCATTGACTTTTAAAACCTGTTGGAACTTTTCCACCAAGCCACCTTCCCATTTTTGAAAGTTCAAGCATATTATCACGTATTCTTTCAGATATGGTTTCTCTCTCAAGCTGAGAAAATACAGAGGCAATGTACATCATAGCCCTGCCCATAGGTTTAAGAGTGTCAAATTGTTCTTTTATTGATATAAAGCTTATATTATACTTTTTAAGATGTTCAATTAATGATGAAAAATCGGCAATGTTTCTGCTTATCCTATCCAGCCTATAGCATATTATAATTTGAAATTTGTTCATTTTAGCAGCTACGAGCATCTTTTTAAAACTAGGTCTATTTGTGTTTTTTCCTGAAAAACCTTCATCTTTATATATAAAGAAATTTTCAATTTTGTTTTGCAGAAGGTATTGCTTACACATTTCAATTTGATTGTTTATAGATTCACCTTTTAAAGTATATATAGATTTTCTGGCATATATTGCAGCAGATTTCATCAAATTTAATATCCTTTCTAAAGTTATAAATATATAATAAAATGAAGCCTAATAAATAATATGCAGAAAAATTAAATTATAGTAATGAGAGCAGATACATTCCTTAGGGAAATGGAAAAATATCTTCCCAAAATGTACAAAAATCTTATGGAAATATATAAAGATTTAGACACAGAAAATGAAGAAGATACAGTGAAAACGCAATATGAACTTATTAATGGAATATCTGTGGATTTTGGAGTAATGCAGAAAACAAGAAAGGCATATGTCATAAAGAGTAATTTTATTTGGGATGACATTGGAAGCTTTGGTTCTTTAGCAAGATTTATAAGTAAGTATAGAAATAACAGTATAAGTGGAAAAACTTTTCTGGATCAAAGTGAGAATTGCTGCATATTTGCAAAAGATAAACTTATAATAGGATTTGGAATAAAGGATCTTATTGTAGTGGACTCAAAAGATGTAATTCTCGTAATGGATAAAAATAGAGACCAGGAAATAAAATCCCTTGTAAATGAATTGAAACAAAATAAAAATATGAATAAATATTTATAAAATTAACTTGAAATTTGTATTTTATCTAGCTTGGAAAAATCAAAAGTGTCTATTTTGGTTTTTTCAAGTATAGCTATAGATTTTTGTAAATCAGTTTTAAGGTTTACGTGACTTTTGTAAAGCTCACCTTGAAGTATCATATCTACAAATTTGCAGTATGCAAAATAATCTTTCCTTTCTCTTGAATATTTTGAATAACTATCATTACAGTTTTCTATAACTTCTCTACAAAGATATAAATTGCATTGATGAGGTCTTAGTTTAAAATTAAGTTTGCAGCCATGTTCAGTTACAAAACAGCATTTTTTAAAGAAAAGTTTTGGATCAAAATCGCTATATTTGTTTAAGTTTTCATTGATATTGTTTTTTAGAAAATCCTCATATTTTTTATTGTCAAAATCACCTTGAACTTCAATATAAAAATTATGAAGCACTGAATTCTTCATTTGAATAAGCTTAAAAAGAAAAGGTTTATTGAAATTAATTAAATTTTTTATGTCAAATAGATTATATTTAGGAAAATAAAAACAGCAACCTCTATGTAAATTGAATGCATTCTTACTTTCTAAACAGTGGCAATTATTGCAGAAACTACATTTAAAAACAGGTATATTTTCAAGTATTTCATAGGAAATTTCTTGATACATAAAAATCACTCCTCATATAAATATTAGCACAAATTCAAATATTTTGACAAATCAGTTGTGCAAATGTTTTCAAAGTTGAATTTATACATGAATTGTGTAATAATTGGGATTGATTTGTATTTTAATATTTTACTAACTTATGAGGAATGATTATGAAAAAAATTAAAGGTAGTATTTTACCATTGGTCATAATTTTAATTTGGTTTATTGCAAGTAAGGCTAATATTGTAAATAGTTATATTTTGCCTTCACCTCTTGTTATTTTAAATACAGCATATGAAATGCTTAAAACAGGTGAACTTTTAAGAAATTTGTCTGTAAGTATTTTTAGAGTTATAAGTGGATTTTTAATAACATTTATTTTTGCATTTCCACTTGCAGTGTTTTTAGGTACAAGACCTAATATGATGGCATATATAAACCCATTTTTGGAATTTATGAGGCACATACCACCTATAGCTGCAATACCAATTTTAATATTGTGGTTTGGAATAGGAGAGACCTCAAAGTTTGTAGTTATTTTTCTAGCTACATTTTTTCCTATATTCTCAAATACTTTAAATGGTATTATGAATTACGATAAAAAGTTGCTGGAAGTTGGGGAAGTTTTTCATTTAAGCAAGAAAGAGAAATTTTTTAGAATAATACTACCTCAGGCAGTTCCTAGTATTATCACTGGAGTTCAGCTTGGACTTGGATATAGCTGGAGAGCACTTATGGGTGCAGAACTTATTGCAGCATCTTCTGGTATAGGATACATGATAATAGATGCAGAGCAGCTTTCAAGACCTGATATTGTAATAGTAGGAATATTATCTATAGGAATAGTAGGATACTTTATTGACAGTATACTTATAAAAATATCAAAAGAAATAATGAAATATTATGGAAAGAGGTAAAGTATGGCTGGGCTTCTAATTAAAAATTTGTGTAAAACTTTTAATGCAGATGGAAGTGAATTAAAAGTTCTTAATAATATTGATCTTGAGATTGGTGATAAAAGTTTTGTGACTATTATAGGTAAAAGTGGATGTGGAAAAACTACATTACTGAGAATATTATGCGGACTTGAGCAAAAAACCGCTGGCTCTGTTGAATTTATTAATTGTGAGGATGGCAAGAAAAAGATATCAATTGTGTTTCAAGAGCCTAGACTTATGCCGTGGTTAACGGTGGAAGAAAATGTAGCGTTTTCAATTAAGAATTCGAAAAAAGATGAATCGTTAAAAAATGTTGTAGATTCAAATTTAAAACTATTGGGACTCTATAAATTTAGAAAAGCTTATCCTTCGCAAATTTCAGGTGGCATGGCACAGAGAGTTTCACTTGGAAGAACTCTTTGCTATGATCCAGACATTATACTTATGGATGAGCCGCTAGGAGCCTTGGATGCATTTACAAGAAGAAAGCTTCAAAATGAGCTTATAAAAATATTTACTAAAATGAATAAGACAATTTTATTTGTTACTCATGATATAGAAGAAGCTCTTTACTTGGGACAGAAAATTGTAATTATGAATAATGGATTAAAAGTTAAAGAATTACCTATTGATATGAAATATGTTAGAGATGTTAACAGTGTGGAATTTTTAAAATATAAATCTAAAATATTAAATCATTGTAGCAATATATGGGGGGACAAAAATGAAATGGTATAAAAAATTAAACGTTTTACTGATTATTTCTATTGTTTTAACTTTATTTTCAGGGTGTAATTCAAATTCAGCTAGCACAGTTAGTTCAAGTGCTAATAAAAAAGAAAGTTTACCTAAGAATATAAGTATTTCTTATGTAAAATCACCTCTTAATGTACCATCAATTGTTGAAAAAAGACAAAAACTTTTTGAAAAAGAATTTTCAAAGGATAATATAAATATAACATATCCTGAAATAACAGAAGGCTCTAAAATGACAGAAGCAGTTGCAGCAGGTTCACTTGACTTTTGTAATGCAATTGGAGCAACTTCAGTTATATTAGGGGCTGCTAATGGAGTGGATATTAAAATAATAGGTGTTTACAGTAGGGCACCAAAGGCATTTACAATTATGGCAAAGGATCCATCAATAAAGACAATAAGTGATCTAAAAGGCAAAAAGGTAGTTGGACCTAAGGGGACAGTACTTCATCAACTTTTGTTAGCAGCACTTAATAAGGATAAATTGAGCGAAAGTAATGTACAATTTATAAATATGGGTATACCAGATGGCGTTTCAGCACTTTTGTCAGGAAAAGCAGATGCAGCTCTTGTTGCAGGTGCAGCAGTTGATAATGCAAAGAAAAATGGTGCACATGTAATAACAACAGGACAGGGACTTTTAGATGGCACAATTGTTATAGGTGTCAGCGGAAAATTTTTGAAAGAACATCCTGATGTTGTAAAGAGATATCTTTCAGTTCATAATAAAAGTTTAAGTTATATGAAGAATAATAGTGACGAAACTTTTAAAATAACTGCAGAGGAAGAAAAACTTTCAGTTAGTGAAGTTAAAGAAATGTACAAGCTATATGATTTTAATCCTAAAATAACAAGTAAGGACATTGAAGATCTTAAAAAAACAGAAGACTTTTTAAAGAAAAATGGAATGATGAGTAAATCTGTTAGTATTAATAGTCTTATAGCAAAATAATTACTTGAATTTATGATTTGAAAGAGTAGCATTAAGAACTCCTTGTACACTGTGACCAAGGAGTTCTTAATGTTGTTATAAAAAATTGTTTAGCACATATTGAACTCATCTATTTCAATGCATTTTGAAAATCTCCAATTAAATCTTCTAATTCTTCAAGGCCCACAGATACTCTTATTAAATTATCGCTTATTCCAAGTTTAATTCTCTCATCATGGGGAATTTCAGCGTGAGACATTTTACAGGGATAGGACACAATTGTTTCAACTCCTCCAAGGCTTACACCAACTGCTGCACATTTAACTTTTTTCATAAAATTGCTTGCCTTTTCGCTGCTACAGGCTTCAAACGATAGCACTGCTCCAGCTCCAGATGCCTGAGAAAAATGAATCTCCTTTCCTAAATGACCAGATATACCTGGGTAATAAACACGATTTACATATGGATTAGTTAACAGCCATTCTGCAAGTTTGCCGGCACTTTTTTGCTCATAACTCATTCTAACTTTTAAAGTCTTTATGCCTCTTAATAGTAGCCAGGAATCCTGAGGCCCAAGTACAGCTCCAAAAGCGTTCTGAACGAAGTATACCTTGTCGGCTAATTCTTTATTTTTTACAATTGCCAGTCCTGCAACAACATCACTGTGAGCATTTAAGAATTTTGTCGCACTGTGCACTACTATGTCAGCTCCAAGCTCTAATGGCCTTTGGAGATATGGAGACATAAAAGTATTATCTACAATGACAAGTAAATTATGTTCTTTTGCAAGTTTAACTATTTCCCTTATATTTGTTATTTTCATCAAGGGGTTAGAAGGTGTCTCTATGTAGATTGCTTTTGTATTTTTCTTTATTGAGTGCATTACCTTATCTATGCTAGTTGTATCAACAAATTCACATTCAAATTCAAATCTCGAAAAATATTGTGAGGTTATTCTGTAAGTTCCACCATAAACATCTTTAGGTACAATTATATGATTATGTGCTGAAAAAATACTTAGTACTGAAGAGATTGCAGCCATACCTGAAGAAAATGCAAAGCCTCTATAGCCTCCTTCCAGTAAAGCTATAGTTTTTTCAAGTGCCTCTCTTGTAGGATTTCCTGACCTTGAATAATCATAAGGTATATTACCGTCAATATCATTTTGATGAAAAGTTGATGTTTGATATATAGGAATGCTTAATGCTCCTGTAGTTTTATCTATTTCATAGCCATTGTGTATAAGTTTAGTTCCAAAATTCATTTTTCATTCCTCCAGTAATTTAGTCTTTCAAAGAGTTATCTAAATCTTTTATTAAGTTTTCTACATTTTCAATCCCAACAGAAAGTCTTAAAAGCGTCTTTGTAACTCCTAATCTCTGTTTTATATCTTCTGGAATATCAGCATGAGTCTGAACATATGGATAAGTTATCAAACTTTCAACACCACCTAGACTCTCAGCAAAGATAATGATTTTTACTCTTTCAAGTATTTTTTCTACAGTTTCTTTACTATCTACATAAAATGAAATCATTGCTCCGAAACCTGAAGCTTCAGTTTTTAAAAGTTCATGTCCTGGGTGATTTCTTAAGCCGGGATAAAGAACTTTTTTAATTTTACTATGTTGAGACAAAAAATCTGCTAATTTAATTGCATTTTCCTGTTGCCTGTCAAGCCTTATGTGAAGAGTTTTTATTCCTCTTAAAATAAGCCAACTATCGAAGGGGGCGAGCGACGCTCCAACAGAATTTTGTATAAACCTTAATCTTTCGATTATTTTTCTATCATTTAAAATAATAAAACCAGAAATAGTATCATTATGACCACAAAGATATTTTGTTCCACTATGAATAACAATATCTGCACCAAGTTCAAGTGGTTTTTGATAATAAGGTGTTAGAAATGTATTGTCTACTATAAGTAAAATGTTATTTTCTTTTGCTAATTCTGCGGCTTTTCGTATGTCTGTAATTTTCATGAGGGGATTTGTTGGAGTTTCTAAATATATAGCTTTCGTATTGTTTTTTATATTTTTGCTTATATTCAAAATATTTGTTGTATCAATATAAGTTGTTTCAACTCCATAATTTTTGTAAATTTCTTCGAATATTCTATAGGTTCCTCCATATAAGTCATCTGACACAATTATATGGTCTCCACTTTTAAATAAAGTAAGAACACTTGATATTGCAGCCATTCCAGAAGAGTATGCAAGACACTCATTTCCTCTTTCAAGAGCTGCAACAGTTTTTTCAAGTTCCTCTCTTGTTGGGTTTTGAAGCCTTGAATAATCATATCCAGTTCCTTTATTTAGACCTTCATGTCTAAAAGTAGCACTTTGATATATTGGGTAACTTACAGCTCCAGTTCTGTTTTCAAAATTACTGCTTCCATGAACAGCGTTTGTTTCAAAATTTTTACAATCTATATTTTCCATAAAACCCCTCCTGTAATATAATAAAAAAAACTGCTTCCTATCTATAAGAATAAGAAGCAGTTAAAAAAACATTCTCATCTTTCAGGATAATCCTGTAGGAATTAGCACATCTCCGATATTATCGGATGTTGCCGGACTTCATAGGGCCTATCCCTCCGTCACTCTTGATAAGAAAAACGTATTTAGTTTTCAAATTGATTTACTATGTTATTATTTAATATAATATATTATTTTATACAAACTGTCAAATTAATTTTTTATATATGTAGATTTGGTAGCTTATAAAAACTATTTTTATTTAGATTACAAATCTGTAAGATATATGTAAGGCTATAGATATGTAATAAGTGAGCCCTTATCTATATAATTAAAATATAGAAAATATGAAGGAGACGGTAACGTGGAAATTTTGAAGGTAGAGAATTTAACTAAAGTCTATGGCAAAGGTGAAAATAAAGTTGAGGCTTTGAAAAATATAAATTTAACAGTTAATAAAGGAGAATTTGTGGCAATTATAGGGGCTTCAGGTTCAGGAAAGAGTACGCTTCTTCACCTTCTTGGAGGTTTAGACAGACCTACAGGGGGTAAAGTAATTATTGATGGAGAAAACATTTATGATTACAAGGAAGATAGACTTGCAATATTCAGAAGAAGAAAAATTGGCTTTGTATTTCAGTTTTTTAATCTTATACCAGTTTTAGATGTAGAAGAAAACATTGCCCTTCCAGCACTTATGGACAATGACAAGATAGACAAGGCGTATTTGAAAGAGATAATTGAACTTTTAGGATTAAATGAAAGGAAAAATCATCACCCTTCAGAATTGTCAGGAGGACAGCAGCAGAGAGTATCTATAGGCAGAGCACTTTTAAATAAACCTTCAATAATATTTGCAGATGAACCAACGGGAAATTTAGACAGTAAAAATTCAAAGGAAGTTATTGAACTCTTAAAGGTAACTGCTAAAAAATATAATCAGACGTTGATACTTATAACGCATGATATTAATATTGCAGAGGAAGCAGAACGTGTAATTACAATTGAAGATGGAACTATAATTTCAGATAAATGTTTAAGAAATAATTAGGAAAGGAGGAAAGCAGATAATGATAACTAGTTATAAGAAACTTACAGGAAAGTATCTAATGGCAAGTAAAAGAAAAAGTATTCTTACAATAATAGGCATAGTCTTATCAGTGGCACTAATTACCTGTATTGGACTATTTTTAAAGGGAATGCAAAGTGCTGAAGTTGAAAGTATGAAAGGCACTTATGGTTCATGGCACGTAGAGTATTTAAAAGTAGACAGTGATTTGTTATCTAAAGTAAAGAGTAACCCTAAGGTATCGAGATGTGGACTTATGCAGCAGGGAACAGGAATAAATGTAGGAAAAGATATTACTCTTGAGCCTTTGGTTGCAACGGATAAGGCTTTAGAACTTTTAACATATAGAGTAAATAAAGGAAGGCTGCCAAATAACAAAAATGAAGTGGCATTAGAAAAGTGGACTTTAAGCTATATTGATAAAAATGCAAAAATAGGAGATACTATAAAATTTCAAAATAAGAAATACAAACTTGTAGGATTTTTAGATAATAGTGTAATGGATCAAATAAAAAATAAATCAGTATTACTTTCAAAAAATAACAAAATAGATACAAAAAATTCAATACTATTAGCTGAAGTAAGTTCTAAAACTAACTTAAATAAGGCAGTTAATGAGCTAGATTCCTTAGCTAGTAAGAAAACAGTACAAAACAACAGCTACCTTTTAGATGTTGAAGGATCAGGCTCAGATGCATATGTAAAGAGCTTGCTAGGTGTAGTTGGAATAATAATAGGAATAGTTGTAATAGCTACTATTGCAGTAATATACAATTCTTTTCAAATAAGTGTAGTAGAAAGACTGAAACAATTTGGACTTCTAAGGGCAATAGGAATGACACCAAGGCAGCTTAAAAATATGGTACTTAGAGAAGCAAGTATACTGGCTGCTGTTAGTGTGCCTATTGGATTATTGTTAGGTATACTAGCCATAAATATAATTGAAATAGTATTTAAGTTAATTGGTTCAGATTCTGTTCTTCCTATGAAGGTATCAATTTCACCACAAGTATTATTAATTAGTGCAGCGATTGGAATAGTGTCTGTATACATTTCAGCAGTGCTTCCCGCTCTTTTCGCAGGCAGAATTTCTCCGCTTGTAGCTATAAATAGTAGAACGTCAATAACAAAGGAAAAAATTAAAAATAGAAAAAGTAGAATAGTAGGTAAAATATTTGGCTTTGAAGGAGAACTAGCAGCTAAAAATATCAAGAGAAATAAAAAAAGATATAGAATAACGGTATTTTCAATAATTATAAGTGTGGTGCTTTTTATAAGTTTTAAATCTTTTATGGATATGGCGCTTAGAGTAAATGGAAATACTAGTGAATCTAATAATATAAATTTTTCTGTAGTAACTTCTTCTAATGGACAGGATCAGACTATTGATGATAAGAGCATTAAAGATTTAACAGAGCTTAGTTCTGTTAACAGAGTTTATAAAACTTATAGCGGATATAAATTTTCTGAATATATACCTATAGATAGAGAGTTAAATGACGTGAGAAATCTTGGGGGTGTATACAATAGAACAAAAATTAATGGTACTGTGAAAACTATGATTAAAGCTGGTTATGTTGAAGTATACGACAAGAATGCTTTAGAGGATTCTAAAAAATATGTGACTTCAGGAAATATTGATGAGAATAAATTAAATGATGAAGATGGTGTTATAGTTGTAATAAATGGTACATTAAGAGGGTATAAGAAAAGATATTCAGGTAAAATAGCAGATGTAAAAGTTGGAGATGAAATTGAACTTCAGCAAAATAATAAAGATATAGGAAATTTAAAAAAAGTTAAGGTTCTAGCAGTTGTAAAAAGTGACCCATTTAATGATGACTTTAATACAAAAGGATTAAAGCTTATAACAACTCCAACTGTAGCTGAAAAATTAAGTGATGTGAAAGATATAAAACCTTATGGAGTGGGAATAACAATTAAAGATTTGAAACAAGAAAATACTGCTAAATCTCAAATAGACAAAGTTGTAAGTAAAAATCCTTCTCTGCAAGTTATAGATAATATAGATTCAAATAGACAATCTAAGTCTTCGGTTTTAATGGTTGAGATATTAGTATATGGTTTTATAGTTGTAGTTTCCCTCATAGGCAGCGTGAATATTATAAATACCTTAACTACAAATATAATACTTAGAAAAAGAGAATTTGCAGCTCTTAAAGCTATAGGTCTTACACAAAGAGGATTAAAAAAGATGATAGTTCTAGAAGGTCTGCTTTATGGAATTGTTGGAACTATATATGGTTCTGTTATATCAACTATTCTTTCGTATCTTATGTTTAGACAATTTCAAGGCATAGTGATTTTGTCATGGAATATACCATGGGTAGCTATTGCTATTGCAGGATCAGCAGCTTTGATAATTGGATATATTTCAGTACTTGCACCACTTGGAAGAATAAAAAGGGATAATATAATTGAAACAATAAGAGAAGATTATTAAAAATTATAGATATAATGTGTTTAAAACTTTTAACTTTAAGTTTTGAATGCATTATATTTTTTTTAGTATTCATTTATAATATAAATGAGGTGAGGACTATGAGCAGGTTATTATTAGTTGAGGATGATGAAGCTTTAGCTATAGGTATAGAATTTACTTTAAAGGATGAAGGCTATGATGTTTTAAGGGTAGGAACCTTTAAAGAGGGTAAGGAATTATTTAAAACTGAAAAATTTGATTTGATAATTTTAGATGTAAATTTACCAGATGGAAGTGGATATACGCTGTGTAAACAAATAAGGGAAAAAAGTGATGTGCCAATAATGTTTTTAACTGCATTAGATGAAGAGGTTAATATAGTTTTAGGCCTTGAAATAGGTGGAGATGATTATATAACAAAACCCTTTGGCGTTAGAGAGTTCTTGTCAAGGATAAAAGTACTTATAAGGAGAAACTACAAAAGTACAGTTAAAGGGGATAAATTTAAAAGTGGCAATATAGTTGTAGATACTTCTAAGGCATCTATAATAAAAGGTAATATTGAAATTAAGCTAACTGCTCAGGAATACAAGCTGATTTTGATATTTATGAATAGTCCTAAAAAAATTATAAAAAGAAAAGATATATTAAAGGCGTTAATTGAAGGTGAAGAGGCATTTTTTGATGAGAATACTCTTTCGGTATATATAAAAAGAATAAGACATAAAATTGAGGAAGATGAAAAAAACCTGAGTATATAATAACTCAAAGAGGACTTGGATATATGTGGAATAAAAATGTGTACAAGGAGTAGAAGATAATGAATGAATATTTTATCAATCCAGAATTAAAAAAGAGTTCGATAATGCTTTTTATTTTAAATTTTATATTCTTAGCTGTAATTATATCAATATTTCAAATTTATAATAATAACATGAAAGAAGGTTATATAAAAAGTCTTGGAGCAGTTACAGTAAGGATAGACCAAAAGGATCCTAAATTGGAAAAGGACATTGTACCACTTATTACTAGAGAAGTATCCAGTAAGGAAGCAGAAAAAGGGGAAGCTATACTTAAAACATACGGCCTTACTAGTGATCTAGAAAATCAGTTGTTTCCGTATATTGATAATATTTCAAAGGTAAGTTATTACTATATCATTTTTGCAAGTATTATAGCTGCTGCAGTATGTTTTATATTGAATTATGTGCAGTATGCGTATTTTTATAAAAGAATAAGAAAATTGACTAAGGCTGCTAAGAGGGTTGTAGATGGAGAATATGAGTTACCTATTAATGAAGACAAAGAAGGTGACTTTTCAAAACTTGCAGTAGCATTTAATTCTATGAGAAAGATAATAAGGAATAACATATGTCAATTAAAAAAAGAAAAGTGCTTTTTAGTTGATATATTGTCAGATATATCACATCAATTGAAAACTCCCCTATCTTCAATGATTATATATAACGATATTTTAAGTACGAAAAAACTCACTAATGAGCAAAGAGAGAATTTCCTATCAAATAATAAAAAGCAACTTTATAGGATGAACTGGTTAATTAAAAGTATATTGAAACTGGCCAGGTTAGATGCTAAGGATATAGAATTTTCTATTGAATCTAGAAGTCTAAATGAAACAATAGAGAATTCAATAGAAATACTTAAGGAAAAGATAGAAGAATATCATGTAGAAGTGAAATTTTATAGCACTAGAAAAGTGATTATGATGCATGATGAAAAGTGGCTTCAAGAGGCTCTTGTAAATATAATAAAAAACGGCATTGAACATACTGAAAAAAATGGAAAGATATATATAGAACTTATTGAAAATCCACTTTATAAAAGGATAACAATTGAAGATAATGGAGAGGGAATAGATGAAGAAGACCTCCCTAATATATTTAAAAGATTTTATAGGGCAAAAACTTCTAAGAAAAGTGAATCTATTGGAATAGGATTAGCACTTTCAAAATCTATAATAGAATCTCATGGTGGAATGATAGAAGTGCACAGCAAAGTTAAAATAGGAACAAAATTTATTATTACATTTATAAATGCATAAAAAAGATTATAATTAACATGAGACTAGATTGTGAAAAGAGGATACATGTTTTGACGGATAAAAGTATTTACAAAGATGAAAGATTTATTGCAATTATAGCAGCCTTATGCTGTTTTTTATGGGGAAGTGCATATCCAGCAATAAAGAATGGATACATACTATTTAAAATACATACAGGGGATGTTCAAGCAGAACTTGTCTTTGCGGGATATAGATTTATTATTGCAGGTATAATGGTACTTGTAATTGCAAAGATACTTGGAAGAAAATTGCTGGATATTTCGAGAAAAGATGCAGCTAATTTATTTGCACTTGGAATTGTTGAAACAGCGGTGCAGTATTATTTTTTTTATGTGGGGGTTTCAAATACAACAGGAGTAAAAGGTTCTATAGTAAATGCTCTTGGAACGTTTTTTAGTGTGATTTTAGCACATTTTATTTATACAAATGACAAAATAACTGGAAGAAAGGCCTTAGGTTGTATAATAGGCTTTATTGGAGTTATGATTGTAAATTTTAGCAGTGATTTATTACAATTTTCATTTAAATTTAAAGGAGAGGGTTTTGTTGCTATAGCTGCACTGTTTTTTTCTATTGGAAGTATTTATGGAAAAGAGCTTTCAAATAAAATGGATGTAACAATTGTAACTGGGTACAATCTTCTAATTGGAGGAATCATACTTGCAATTTTAGGATTTATAAAAGGTGGAACAGTTACAAACTTTAATGTGGAATCAACTTCACTTTTGGTTTATTTGGGTTTCCTTTCAGCAGTAGCCTTTTCGCTTTGGGCACTTCTTTTAAAACATAATAAAGTTGGTAAGGTAACTATTTATAATTTCCTTATTCCTGTCTTTGGAGTTCTACTTTCATCAATTTTTCTTGGTGAAAATATATTAGAACTTAAAAATTTATTTGCACTTGTATTTGTGTGCATAGGTATATGGTTTGTTAATACTGAAAAGAATACTTTAAAAAGTAATATAAATATGATACATTAGGTATTAAAGTATAAAAAAGTTTTGGGGGATTGGTTAGTTTGATAAGGAAACCAAAGAAAAAATTCAATAAAAGCAATAGACTTTTAGGGATATTTATATTGATTGGTATAGTGATTTTAGCAATTGTAGGAAGATTGTTTTATGTTATGGATATAAAAGGAAAAGAGTATAAGGCGGAAGCATTAGCTCAATGGACAACTGACATAAAGATTAATCCTAAAAGGGGAAGCATACTTGATCGTAATGGGAATGTACTTGCACAGAGCATAGATGCATATAGGGTTGACGTTGATATGAATTCAATAAGGACTTCTCTTTATAAAAAAAATATGAGTATGAAGGAACTAATAACTAAACTGTCTCAAATACTAAATATGTCATCCGATGACATTTCAAAAATATTATATTTAAAAAATAAAGCAGGGAATCCTGTAAAATATGCAACTTTAGCAAGAGAAGTGAACAAGAGTGAATCAGACAAAATAAAAAAATTGAACATAAATGGACTTATTGTGTCAGATGATTCAAAAAGGCATTATTTAAATGATAATTTTCTTGCAAGTACACTTGGGTATGTAAACTCTAGTGGTGATGGAGTTTCAGGGGTGGAAGCAAGCTATAATACTCAACTTTCAGGTATACCTGGTAGAAAAATAATTGAAACGGATAACAAAAAGGATCAGCTTCCATATCAGGATTCACATTACGTGCCTCCCGTTAATGGTAAAAATCTTGTATTAACTGTTGATCAGCAGATACAGCTTTACGCGGAGCAAGCTGCACAGCAGGCACTTACTGATAACAAAGCTAAGTCGGTTACTATAACAGTTATGAATCCTAAAAATGGGGAAATACTTGCTATGGCAAGTAAGCCTGATTTTAATCCTAACAATCCTTCACAGAATATTAGTGGTACAAGCACTCCTATTGATGAACTATGGCAGAATAATGCGGTTCAGCAGAGCTTTGAGCCTGGTTCTATTTTTAAGGTAATAACAGCTTACACTGGACTTATAACAGGTGTAGTTAATCAAATACCTGCTTATACATGTAATGGAAGCATAAATATAGATGGAACAGTAATTCATTGCTGGGATCTTGCTGGGCATGGAACTGAAAATTTCCAGCAGATAATTAAGAATTCATGTAATGTTGGTTTTGTTGAACTTGGAATGCATATTGGAAAAGATAATTTGATGAAATATATTAAACTATTTGGATTGGGACAAAAAACAGGCATTGATTTACCTGGTGAGGCTTCTGGTATAGTAAGAGATGTAAAAAATATAAATAATGTTGATCTTGCGGAGATTTCTTTTGGACAGGGAATATCAGTTACAGCAGTTCAGTATTTAGCTGCTTTTAATTCAGTAGCAAATGGAGGTACATGGATAAGGCCTCATGTTATGAAGCAAATAGATCATAATAATAGTGATGGAAAGACTATAGTGGACCAAAAATATAATAATTATGGAGAAAAGAAGATATTAGATACTAATATTGCATCACAACTTAGAGGATATTTGCTGCATGTTGTAAGTGACAGCGATGGAGTTGGGTATGCAGCTAATGTACCAGGGCTTGATATTGCAGGTAAAACGGGAACTGCTCAAATAGCAGATCCTAAAACTGGAGCTTATGCTCCTGGAAAATATATGTCTTCATTTGCAGGAATGGCACCAGTAAGTGACCCTAAAATAACATTATTAGTATCAGTAAATCAGCCAGGCACTGGGAATTATTATGCCAGTCAAGTTGCAGCTCCTGTTGCAAAACAGCTATTTACTGAAATATTTCAGTACCTTAATGTAACGAATGATGCAGCACTTAAGTAAAATAATTGAAGTTAAAACACAAAAAGATAGTTAAAAAGTAAGAGGTAAAAGGGAAAAAATTAAGTTTATGTACGTTCCCTCTTAATCTCTTACTTATTCACTTTTACTTTTTACTTATAAAAAAATAAAGAGGTATTAGCTATAGAAAATTTTAAATTTACCATAGCTAATACCTCTTTAAAAACTAAAACTGGATTTAATCATCATTTTACTTGGAAGATGTAACTTATTGTAAGTCGCAATCTGTTATAAGAAGATTTACCTTCTTCTTATCTGTATTATAACACCATGATATCAATAATACAACAGAAAAAATTTAAAATTGGATAGTAAAATTTAAAACTAGTAAAGATACAGAAAATTTATAAAATTTAAATAAATTGAAAAAAAGATTTTTTTTGTATATAATATTTATTTGTCTGATAAAACTTACAACAATGGAGAGTGGATAAATATGAATAGCAAAAAGAAATTAACATTAATACCATTAGTACTTATGGTTTTTACGTCAGTTTTTGGCTTTAATAATATATCTAAAGCTTTTTATAAAATGGGGTATGCAGCTATACCTTGGTACATATTGGCAGCAGCGGCCTTTTTCATACCATATGCATTTATGATGGCAGAGTATGGTTCAGCCTTCAAAAAAGAAAAAGGTGGAATATACTCATGGATGGCAAAGTCAGTAGGACCTAAATATGCATTCATTGGAACATTTATGTGGTATGCTTCTTATGTAATCTGGATGGTAAGTGTTTCAACTGAAATTTGGGTACCTTTTTCAAATTTAATATTTGGAAGAGATGTAACAGGTAAAATGTCTATTTTGGGACTTAAATCTACCCAATTACTTGGAATATTAGCAGTTATATTTGTCGTAGTTGTAACATTTATAGCAACTAAGGGAATTCAAAAAATAAGCAGAGTAACTTCTATTGGTGGTACAGCAGTAGCACTTATAAATATACTTCTATTTGTTGGAGCAGCAGCGGTTTTTATAGCAAATGGGGGAAAATTGGCTCAGCCAATTACATCTGTGAAATCATTCTTTGTCTCTCCAAATCCTAATGGAGGTTCTGCAATAAACTTGTTGTCATTTTTAGTTTTTGCAGTGTTTGCTTTTGGCGGTATAGAGGCTGTAGGAGGCCTTGTGGACAAGACTGAAGAGCCAGAGAAAACATTTCCAAGGGGAATGATTATATCTGCCATTATAATTGCAATTGGATATTCAATTGGGATATTATTCTGTGGTGTATTTATGAATTGGAAAGAATTTAATGGCATGAAGAATGCTAATTTTGGTAATATAACTTACTTAATAATGCGAAATCTTGGCTATACAATTGGACATAGTTTTGGATTGGGGCAGGTTACTTCTAATGGAATAGGGGTTGCTTTTGCGAGATTTGTTGGATTATCAATGTTCCTTTCATATATGGGTTCTTTCTTTACTCTTGTTTATTCACCTTTAAAACAATTAATAGATGGAACTCCAGAGAAATTATGGCCTGAAATTATATCAAAAACAGATGAAAGTGGTACACCTGTAAGTGCAATGTGGTGTCAATGCGCGTTAGTATGTTTATTTATTATATTAATATCTTTTGGTGGTGAAGGTGTTTCACAATTTTTCTCATATATAGTTCTTATGACAAATGTTGCTATGACTATACCATATATGTTTATATCCATAGCTTTTATAGGCTTTAAAAGAAAATCAGAAATTGAAAAGCCTTTTGAGATATATAAGACAAAAACAAGTGCTACAATTGCAGCACTTATAGTGGCATGTACTGTATTCTTTGCAAATGTATTTACTATAATACAACCTCTTTTGCAGAGTAATCCTGATGTAAAATCAACTATTTGGATGATTATTGGACCTGTTTTCTTCTCTCTAGTTGCCATTAGTATATACAGCAGATATGAAGTAAAAATTAAAAACAATTAATTATTTTTATCTCCTTCATTTATATGCATATAATACGATAATATAGTAAATTGGTTAATAGGAGGTAATATTATGGAAATGGATATTGCAGCTATGTCTTTTGCTAAAAGTCAAGGAAGTGTAGGCAATGCAATTGGTATTGATTTGCTTAAAAAGGCTATGAATAGCGACGAAAATGGACAGAAAAATATTATAAATATGCTTTCAGAGCCACAGAACCCTAATATAGGTAATGTATTGGATGCTAGAGCATAGAAAAAACAATGATCATGCTACCAATTGATCAATTGAGTTAGAAACTCCTATGGAGTTTTTGCAAGTATAAAAAAGAACCGCTGTACTATAAAATAGCACAGCGGTTCTTTTTTATTTATCTTCTTTAGGTTTTATTGAATCTTTTTTCTTCATGGTTCTAATTTTTAATATAGCAACTCCAACAGTGCCTATAGCAATAAATATTGCTGAAACAATAGCAATAAAAAGGCTTTTATGACTTTTGGTGATATTCTTAGGTAAAAACTTGTGAAGGGTTGTAGGTATTGAAGCAGCTAAAGATTGTGGAACAGTTATAGTAAAATCAATTTTTTTAACTGTTTTATTACCAGCGGAATCTTTAACGGATATATATAGTTCGTGTTTCCCTTCAGAAGAAATGCTATCCCCTTGTTTGTAACTATTGCCATCCAGTGTCATAACAGTATCAGATGAAACAACATCTTTTGAAAAGGAGATTGATGGAGTTACACTATGATCATAGTCTTTTCCGTTTTCTATTCCTGAAACATATACATTAGGGGGTGTTGTTTTCAAGAAGAAAACAATTACTTTCCTTGAAATGTTTCCGGCTTTGTCTACAGCTTCAATAATGAGAGTATGTTTACCATCTGTTGTTATTGGTCCTCCGTGATAAGGCACACCATCAAGAAGTATTGTAACATCTGCATTAGGGTCATCAATTGATATTAAAGGATCAATTATACTAGTTAATGTAGCATAGTTTATTAATCCTTTAATTGTAATTGAAGGTGCTGTTTTATCGATAACAAAATCGATAACTCGGGTGCTAATATTGCCTGCTTTATCTATAGATGTTATAACAAGTTCATAGCTTCCTTCTGCAGTTATTGGTTCATTGTTATAGGGCCTACCATTTAATGTCATATAGAAAATATTAGGATTAACATCTGTACTTGATATATAAGGCCCAACATTTCTATTATAATAATAATTATCAGTTAAGTTTTGAACAGTTAAAAAAGGTGCAATAGTATCTAGTGTAAAGTGCATAGTTGTAATTGGAGATAAATTACCTGCTTTATCTTCTCCCTCAGCTGTAATGTCATATCCTCTATTATCTGAGAGTATAGGTAAATTGCCAGCACTATATTCAATTCCATTTATAATTAGTTTTATTATAAAATCACTAGGATCTTCTGTTGTAACAGATGGCCTAAAAAATCTATTTATATATGAACCATTTTTAAAATTGAAGTTTAATACAGGGGCAGTTCTGTCTATTGTAAAATTTATTGGTGAAGTAGTATAACTGTTACTTGCTTTATCAAATGCAGTTACTATAAGAGTATAATTACCTTCATCATATAAATTAAAATAATAGCTATCTCCGTTTAATATAGGCATTACAGGAATAACTTCGTTATTTTTTTTCAAGTAAAAGGTTGTTCTTGATAGGTCTATATTTTTGTCGGTTACTTTAATGTATGGAGTTACACAGAAACTGTTAGTATATTCACCATTAGTAACACCGGAAATGGAAACATATGGACAAGTATTGTCAAGTGTAAATGTTTTTTCATAGTTTGAAACATTTCCTGCTTCATCAGAAGCTGAAATTTTAATGTCATAAGTTCCATCAGAAGTAATAGGAGAACCAGTAAACACAATATTGCCATTAGAATCTGTAGATACACTTCCGTTATATTCAGAACCATTTATTGTAACATTGTAACTTGTAACTTTGTAGTTATCTGAAATGTTGATTGAAGGTATTACTGTACCGTTATAATAACCTCCATTATTTATATTCTTTCCGTTTGCATCGCTAAAGGATATAGAAGGAGCTTCATTATCTATTACAAAGTTAACGGTGGAAGTTTTCCTTTCATCAGGATGAACTTTATTGGAAGCTGAAATTACTAAATTATACTGCTGTCCCCTTGGGGTATTACCTGATATAGGATCACCTGTAAACTTTAAAATGTTACCGTCCTTACTATCAAAATTAAGATTATAAGGATTGCCATTTAATGAAGTTTGAATAGCTTTCCCAGGACCAAAGTCTCCATCAGTTAAGAATTTATCATTTATTTCAACTGTAGGGGTAACTGTATTTTGAACATTTGAATTATTTGTTACTCCAGATATTGAAGGTGTAACATCACTTGTTTCAGTATAGAAGGTTGACTGAAGATCATTTTGCAACTTGTTTCCTGCTAAATCTTCTATATGGACTGTTAAATCATATTTTCCATCGTCATTTACAACATTTGCAAGTGTATATTTTGTATTGTCTTCACTTAAATTGTTTGATATTACATTTTTGTCTGTAAAATAATATCTTCTTGAGGTTCCGTTATCTTCTTTTATGTCAAAATAAGAAGATGATAAATCAATATTTTTTTCAGTGACATTAACTTCAGGGTTTATGAGTTTATCATAATATTGATTATTCACTATGTTATCAATGCTTGCTGTAGGTGCTGTTGTATCTATAACGAAATTTGCATCTGAAGAAGATTTATTAAAGGCCTGGTCATCTGCACTTACACTTATAGTATAAATACCATCAGTTGTAAATTTATATGGCACAGGAGTATTATTTTTTAAAATGTCTGTTTTTTCAATTACATTATCTTTTGATATTACTGCTTTTGCACTTTTGAAATTTGCATCAGAAACATTAACAGTTTCAGTAACGTTTTTGGAATTTGAAAAACCATTTTTATTAATGGATTTATCTGTATTTGTAATGGCTATTTCAGGTGCTCTAGTATCTACAATAAAAGAAAGCTTACTAAAAGCTGAATTCCCACCTATATCTTTTAAATTAGTTGTTAAAATATAATTCCCGTCTTTAATAGGGTCTTTGAAAGAAAAAATATTTTCAATATTTTGAAGTGCATTGCCCATAAAATTAAAAATAGAAGAATTAATCAAATTTGAAAAAGAAAAATTATTATATTCTCCAAGTGTGAAATTTGAATTAATAAAATCAATTAATGGATTAGAATCTGTGTCAACAGAAGGAGCAACATTTTTATCGAAATATTCTACGCCATTAATATTATTTACTGAATTTCCCGAAGAAAGACTTACAGAAGGTGTTTTAACACCACAAGCTGCATATAATTTAAACGAAAATGAAGATTTGTTTGAAAGAGCATCATGGGCTGTTATCTGAAGTTCACCACATTTGCTTTCATCGTCATTTGGAAGTTTAAAATTTTGTATAGTTAAATTATTATTGTCTGAATTGTATGGAACGCTTACAGGAGTATTGTTTCCATAAGTGTACTTAATACTGTCTACTACAATGCCATTTTTAATTATTGAATCCAGTGTTCCATTTAAGTTAAGAACATTTGATTTTAAGTATACAGTTTGTCCATTTTGTACATTGTTAGAATTTATAGTGATATTTTTTAAATTAGGACCATTTTCATATGAAATAAAATTGGCAGTATATTTTATAGGTGTGTTATTAGCACCAAAAGTATAAGTGGCATCCATATTTGATTTTGAAGAATTTACATATGAAAAACTATTAGAATTTATAGATACGTTATTATTATTAATTTTTAAATCCTTTATGTTTTTATTAGGAACTATAGTGCCTTGTACAACATTGTTATCTCCAGAATAAATAGCGTTGCTTATTGTATTTTTAAAATTAATAAGAGAACTACTATCTATAGATGTGCTGCTGACATTTAAAGAATCATCACAAGTGAAAACTTGCAAATTCCACTCTGAATTTGATGCAGGTATATCCAAAGCAATTGTGTATAAACCAGTTGAACTATCGTAGCTTGTATTTGCATTGGAAATAGCGGCGTTATTTAAATATACTATAGGTTTACTAAACATGTTTATGTAAGATTCGTTAGATACTTTTAAACAAAGATTTAAATGAGTACTGCTAGAAGAAACTGAATAGTTGGCACTTTGTATGGATAAATTAGGTGCAGCAGTATCAGAATTTATATCTTGAAAAGATTTTTGCATAACGTTTCCAGCATCATCTATGAGATTATATTCTATGCTTATATTTTTAATATTCTGTGTGTTAATGGATGGCAAGATATAATCTTTGTTAGATATATTCCCATATCTTGAATATTCTATAGTTTTGTTTGATGAATTGTCAGTCTTTGTTATTTTGCAATCTAAATATTTAGCATGAGAGATTGAAGTAGAACTGAGCATTACAGCAGGACTAATAGAATCTCCATTAAAACTATTAACTTTTATGTACTTAGAATTATTTAAGACATAAAAGCCTGTATCAAAATTCCTAGTTGTGTTATTTTCTGTGTTTTGAGTAGTATTGGCATTTTTATTTATAAGAGATGACTCAATATTATCAAAAGTTTTACTTTCTGCATTTAAAGTCTCTATGCTGTTTAAAATAGTTGTATCTGTTGAAGCACCATAAACAACAGAGCCTGAAAGTGCATTTGACATTATAAGACATGTTAAAATGAGTGACGAAATTTTTTTTCGATTCACAAAATGGTTCCCCCTTAGTTATTATAAAAATTATTAAAATTTTAATAGTAAAAATTAAATTATGATATATATTACCATATGATATATATTATGTAATATGAAAATAAAAATCAAGTGATTTGTTGAATTAATTTAAAAAAATTAAAGAAAATGAAAATAGATAAGTTTAATTTTTGTTTGAAAATAATTTTAAAATTTGATAAAACTACTGGAATTATTAAGTAAATAATGCTATTATGGTTATTGTTTACAGTGCATAAAAATGTATTTAATACAATTAAGGAGTACATATGGGAATAGTTGTTGGAGCTGTTAGTGATAAAGGAAACGTAAAAAAATTAAATCAGGATAACTTTTTGATTAAAATATACCAAAATCAAAAAAAAAATTGTGCGCTTTTTGTAATGTGTGATGGTATAGGAGGGTTATCTAATGGTGAAGTGGCAAGTTCTATAGCAGTGAAATATTTTAAAGAGTGGTTTAAAAATAATTTTCAAGTTGTAACGGAGGATTTAAGTGAAAAAAAAGTTATAAATTTAATGAGTAATGCACTTAATGAAGTTAATAACAGAATTATTAAATATGGACAAGACATGTCCATAAAACTTGGGACAACCGTTTCTGCACTGCTATTTTTAAATATTAAATATTTTATTGTTCATGTTGGTGACAGCAGAATATATAAATTAAATAGTAAAATCAATCAGTTAACTGAAGACCATACATATGTTGCTATGAGCGTTAAAAATAAGACTATGACAAAAGAGGAAGCCAGGAATAATCCTAAAAAACATATTTTAACTCAGTGTATAGGTGTTAAGAAAAATATTGATATATATAAAGCAATGGGGAAAATATATAAAAATGACTTTTTTATATTATGTTGTGATGGTTTATACAATAAAATTCAAGAAAAAGAACTATTGAACAATATAAAAAGTTTAAAAGAAATTAACAATGAAACACTGCAGGGATGTGCACAAAAGTGTGTGAATGTAGTTAAAAACAGAGGGGAAGTGGATAACATATCAATGATAATTGTGGGATTTATGGGCAGAAATAATTTTCTATCAAAACTAAAAAAAAGGCTAGTTTTGGGAATATAAGACTAAGAGGTGTTTTTTAGATGAATTTGGTGGTTAATGAGTTATTTGCAGACAGATATCAAATCATTGATGTGCTTGGAAAAGGTGGCATGAGTACAGTCTATCTTGCAAAAGATATTAATATACAAAAACTCTGGGCAATTAAACAGGTTGAAAAGAATTCACAAAATGGGAATTTAAAAAAAGTTGATCTTATGGCAGAAACGAATATATTAAAGAAATTAGATCATCCTGCACTTCCAAGGATAGTAGACATTATAGAAACTGAAGATAATATCTACGTGGTATTGGATTTTATAGATGGAATATCACTTGATAAAAAACTTCAAATGGATGGCTGTGAAGATGAGAAAACTGTAATAGGATGGGCAAAACAAATATGTGATGTGCTGAATTATCTACACTCACAAAAGCCAAATCCAATAATATATAGAGATATGAAACCAGGAAATCTTATGCTTACAAGCCACGGAAAGATAAAACTTATTGATTTTGGAATTGCAAGAGAATACAAGGAGGAAGCTTCAAAAGACACTACGTATATTGGAACAAAAGGATATGCAGCACCGGAACAATATGGAAATTTTCAAACAGATGCTAGAACAGATATATATAGTTTTGGAGTAACTTTGTACCATTTACTTACAGGAAAAGGCCCAAATGATCCACCATTTGAGATAAAACTTGTTAGAAGTATAAATCCTAAACTTTCTGAAGGAATAGAAATAATAATAGAAAAATGTACAAGGCAAGATCCGTCCCTTAGATATCAGTCAGTAAAAGAACTTTTGCATGATTTTAATAATATTTATAAATTAAATTCAAAATATAAAGGTGAAATGAAAAAGAGAAAAATAGGGATAATTTGCATGACAATAAGTTTCTTGATTTCCTTAGTACTTTTTGTAAGTGGAATATTTCAAGTTAAAAATGGTTATGCCAAAGAATATGATGATGCTATTAGAAGTGCAGATACATCTTTATCAAAAGGCAATACAAATACAGCAATTAATAAATATAAAAGTGCAATAAATGAAAACCCTAATAATGTAAATGCATACACAAAAATAATAGAGATGTATCTTAAAAATCATCAACAAAAGCAGAGTATAAATTTTATTGAAAATTACATAACGTATGAAAACACAAAGCTTTTAAAAAATGATAATCTTCTTTACGAGATAGGTATGTCTTATTTTGAAGATGAAAATTATATTCAAGCTTATACTTATTTTTCAAAAGTAAAAAATAAAAATTTACAGGCATTAAAATATTATAAGCCAGTAGCAAAAGTACTTGGCACAATGGATATATCAAAAACAGATGAAATAGTGAAATCAGTAAAAAATCTTCAAAATTATGTTCAAACAAATTCAGATGTGAATTTTAAAATAAATGCTTACATAACACTTGCAGGTATATACAGAGATAATCCTGAAGACTTTGATAATAACATAGACATGGAAATAAAAGTACTTGAAAGTGCAAATACATTATGTATAGACAAAGATAATACAGTGCTTTATGAGCAACTTGGACAGGCATATTATGATAAAGCAGTACAGTTGAAACCAAATCCAAATGACTATCAAAATTATTTGAATATGGCTCTTAAAAATTATAACAATGCAATTGCAGCTGGCAGCCAAGTATCAGATTCTTACTGCAATCTTGGACTTATATATAAATATTTAGGAAACAATGGTGACAGTGAAAAAACATTTTTAAAGGAAATACAATTGTTTCCTGGAGATTATAAAGGCTATATGCAGCTTGCTCTTTTGTATTATTCCATTGAAGATGGCACCCCAGTACAGGCTAGAAATTATAGCAATTTTATAAAGTATTATAATCTGACAATGTCAAAGAATCACAACAATAATGATGTGGATTTTGTTAATTTGCAACAAAAATATAATGATATTAAAAATGAAGGCTTAGTAAAATAAAGGGGATGTAGATATGGTTACAATGGGTTTTGTTGAAATAATTGTAGGTATATTAGGAATGTTGTTAAGTTGCACATTTTTATATTATTTTATATGGATAAAAGCGAAAAGAATTAAAAATTCAAATAAGACCAAGCATATTCTAGAAAAAAATGAAGCTAATATAAAAAGTAAAATAGCTATAAACATGCATGAATACGACACAGTGGATTTAATGAATAATGACAAATGTGAGGATACACAGATTATTTCTGAAAAGAAATGTGAAGATACAACTATGTTAGATGAAGGTGAGAATTAATAATTATGGATAAAAATAATTTGAAATTGGAATTTGTAAAAAGTCCTATGAGAAATTATATTGTGACATATTTAGAAAAGGAGGAGGACATAGTTGAATTTGAAGTAGAAATGATTAACAACAATCCTACTTCAGGGGCTTTAAATATAGAGATAAGACAATTTAATGACAAGATAAAAGTAATATATGATATTACAAATAAAATATCAATAAAAGAATATTTAAAAGATAGAACAATTAAGAAAAATGAGTTTATAGCAATACTTTCAAACATAGCAAAATGTATTTTAGGGTGTAAAAATTATTTTCTTAATGAGAAAAAATATATGTTAAGTATGGAAAATATATTTGTAAATCCACAAGATTTAAGCATTTATTTAATATACTTACCGTTTAAAATAAATGCTTCTGATGATATGAATGTTTTATATAAAAATGTCGTTAAAAACTTAATTATTGATTACGTAAGTATTGAAGAAAAAGGTGGACAAGATATACTGCAAAAGATTTTAACCTATATTAGAAAAGATGATTTTAGCATATTTGAATTTAAAGAGTTCATGGATAAATTTGGAGAAGATAATTTAAAAGTAGTATATGGCACAGGAAAATCCAAACAAGAGAATAGAAAAATTAGTGAAATAAAATATAAAGATATAAATACTAATGTAAACATGGACAGCGTTAAGAGTACAGAACTTAAAGTTAAGGAAAATGGCATTGAAAAAAATAAAGAAACAAATAAATTGTTGTCAAAAAAAATGTTTGTAATTTTTGAGCAGCTTATTGTATTAGGCATAATTGGATTAGCTATAGATATAGGAAGATTTTCAATTACCTGCATTTTAATAGTTACATTTATTCTTGTTTTGGATTTGATTTCAGTAATAGTTTTACTAGCTAAAAATAAACGCTTAAATAAGGAAAATACAAGTTTGAATACAGGATTTATTAAAAAAAGGAACAAAAAAGATAGCATTAAAAACAGTGAAACATCAAATAGAGAAATTGTAACTGAAATGTCATTTGAGACAGAATTGCTTGATGATAAAACAGCATTTTTAGTAAGTAAAAAGGCAGGTACTGTAGAGAAAATAGCCATTGATAAAGATGTTTTTAGAATTGGACGTTTACCTGATGAAGTAGATTATATTTCAGACAATAGAGCCATAGGTAAGATACATGCTGAGATAAGAAGAGATGGAGAAAGATATTATATGAAGGATCTAAATTCTAAAAATGGTACTTACATAAATGGTAATAGAATAAATAGTGATGAATTGTATGAGATTAAGAATGAAGATAGCATTATTTTTGCCAATAGTGAGTTTGAATTTTTAAATAATTAATAAACTAATTTATATAAACTTATAGTAGAAAATATAAAGGAGAATAGAATATTGGAATATGAAAATTTATATTTTTTAGAAAAAAACATAGAGAAAAAATATATTATTTTATCTGTGGATAAAACAAGCAAAGTTATTGGATATCAAATTAATATAATTAATAATGAGCTAGATGATTTGTTAAAAATTACATTAAAAAAATCTAAAGAAAGTCTAGATATTTTCTATGATATAACTAATAAAATTACTTTAGAAGAATATCTGAAATCTAAAATTATACGGGTAAATGAATTCTCTAAAATATTACTTAGTATTTTGAAAAAAATTAAACAAGTAGATAGCTATTCTTTTAATAATAAAAATTTTGTTATTATGCCAGATCATATTTATTTTGATAATGATATAGAAGATATAAGCCTTTTGTATATACCTATTGAAGAATATAATGGAAATAATTTGGAAAAACAAATTAAATCTTTAATCAAGAAGCTAATTGTTGATGTTGTAAATTTTGAAAGTAACAAAAATGATAGTTTTATAACAGATATATTAAATGTACTTAGGGACGAAGATTATAGTTTGTTAAAACTTGAAAAATTTTTAAAAATTTATAGAGAGGGTAATAACAGAGAAGACTTAATTGAAGATAAACCTCACATAAAATTAGAAGATGCTAAAGAAACTCAAGTGGAAAAGTCAGACTTAGTACAAAATAAGAAAACATTAACTGAAAATATAAAAGAAAATGATGCAATAATAACGCAAATATCAGAACCTAGTGAATTATTAAGTCCTAAGACAGAAATGATAATGACTGACATTGAAAAACCTGAAAAATTAGAAAATAAATATAATAGCGAAATGCTTGAAAAACAAAAAAAAGAAAATAATAAGTTAAATGTTAAGTATATTTTAAGCGCATCAATAATTCAATTTATAGTAATAGTGCTAACAGTTATAGAACTAATATTTTTAAATTTCACAGATGATTATGTTAAATATGGAATACTTATAGGTTTATGGAGTGTAGACATAATAATTTCTATTTTATTAATATTAAATTGGATTAGAAATAATAATATTTATAAATTAAAGAAAAACAGAGAAACTACTTCATTGTCTTTTACTAATAAAAATACAGAAGGGATAGACTGCAATTTCCCAAATCCTAAAAATGATATAAAAATGTCAAAACGAGAGATTGTATCACAAATGGCCTATTCAAATGGAACAAGAAATGAAAAATTTCCATTTTTATTAATGAACAAAAATGGAATGGTTGAAAAAATATATATAAATAAGAGCACATTTAAGATAGGAAGAGTGCCTGAACTTGTTGATTACGTGAGTGATAATCGAGCAATAGGAAAAATACATGCAGAAATAAGAAATATGAATTCAAAGTATTACATAATGGATTTGAATTCTAAAAATGGTACTTTTATAAATGATAAAAAACTTGAAAGTAATGAATTGTATAGGATAAAGGAAGATGATGTTATAAAAATGGCAAATTCTTGCTATACATTTAAGGTTAATTAGAGGTGCATTTATTTGGAAAAACTTATTTTAATGGTTGGAGCTGCTAGCGATAAGGGAAATGTTAGAGAGGTAAATCAAGATAATATCCTTGTTGAAATTGGAGAGTACGAGGGTAAAGACTTTGGAATGTTTGTTGTCTGCGATGGATTAGGTGGATTAACTAGTGGTGAAATTGCAAGCAAAATGGCTATTGTAAGACTAAAAAAGTGGTGGGAAGAGGAACTGATATATTTAATAAAACGAAACTTAGAAAATGATTTACAACGGATATTAGCTAAAATAATAAAAGAAATAAATCGAAATATTATAGAATACGGAATTGAAATAGAAAGTAATGTTGGGACAACCTTATCATTGATATTTATATATAAAGGTAAATATTATGTAGCACATGTTGGTGACAGCAGAATTTATTGCTTAAAGAATGAAATTGTTCAGGTTACTGAAGATCATTCTTATGTGTCATATAAAGTTAAAAATCATATGATGACAGCAGATGAGGCGAAGAAGAGCAATGAAAAAAATTTATTACTTCAATGTGTAGGTGTAAAAAATAATTTGGATATCTTTTTTACCGTTGGTGAAATTAAGCAAAATGAAATTTTTATAATATGCAGTGATGGTTTTTATAATAAATTAGAAAAAAAAGATGTGACTAAGCATATAAAGGCAAATGAGGATTTTGATAATGAAACACTGCAAGAAACTTCAGAAGAATTAGTTCAAATTGTAAAAAACAGAGGAGAAACTGATAACATTTCAGTCATATTGGTTGGAGTGAAAAACAAAGTTGTATGTCATTAATAATATTAAAATTATAAAAATGTATAGGTGATAATAAAATGGATATTAAGTTGCTAATATATTATGGTGAAAATTTAGAAGAAGTTATTTTAAATAAAAATAACAAAAGGGTTACTATAGGTAACAGAAAAAAATTTAAAGTATACATAAAAACTCAATGTGAAGAGCGTATTAAAATAACAATTAAATATGCAAAAGGTAACTGGATATTAAAAAGTTTACAGCTAATAGGATATGAAGGCAAAGAAGTACGAACTATTCTTGAAAACGGCAAAATTTTTAAGTTTGGTTTTGGAAACATAAGTATTATTAATATTATTCCATTTTGTTTAGATAACGTAGCTAATGTATGTACAATACCTTTGAAAGAAAATATTAAACTTAGCATAGGCAGAGGAAACTTCAATGATATATTGTTTGAAAGTAATAAAGTATCAGAAAAACATGCTGAGATATTTCAGGATAAAGGGAAATATGTTCTTGTGGATTCAAACAGTACAAATAAAACATTTTTAAATAAAAAAATGGTAAGCAGATCAATGCTTTTAGAAAATGATGTTATTAACATATGTGGATATGTTATAGAATTCCACGGTGAATATCTATTAGTTTATGGAGCATCAAAGGCAATAAAAAAAGACAAAGGACAGGAAAGTTTAGTTAAGTATTATCCTTTTGTTCAAAAAGCACCAAGAATTTATCCTGAAATTAAAAAGGAAGATTTAAAGATTGTGAATCCTCCAGATGTACCAAATAAGCCATCTTTGTATAGTTTGATGACAATAATTCCTTCACTTGCATTTTTTATAACTACTTTAGCTGTATCTTATGGAAGCAAAGATTCAAGTTCAAGTCCTATATTTGCTGTAGGAATGGGGGCAAGTGTTTTAGTATACGCAGGAAGTTATATTGGTCAAAAAATTGTGTATACCAAAAAGAGTAAGAAAAGAAAAAGTAAATACTTAGCTTATATGAATGAAAATGATAAAAAACTTTCAAAGGCAGAAAAACATTTAAGATTAGTTTTGATAAATGAAAACCCTGATCTTGAAGAGAGTTATAAAAGAGTTAAAGAATCAGATATACGTCTTTGGGAGAGGAACTATGGAGATGAAGACTTTTTAAAAATTAGAGTTGGTTTAGGGAATGTAGATTTTCCAATAAAAATAAAAACTGAAAATAGAAACTTTTTTGAAGAAGATCCACTTTATGATGAAATTGATAAACTTACTGATAAGTATAATCTTGTTGATAATGTGCCTATTAGTATAAATATAAAAAATAATAATCTTACAGCTATAATAGGAAACAGAAAAAAAATACTTGAAATAGTGAAAAACATGATAACTCAGATTTCCATAAATCATTCTCCAGATGAAGTTAAAATAGTATCGGTGTTTGATAGCAGAGAATCAAAAGACTGGGAGTGGGCGAAATGGCTGCCTCACGTTTGGGATGATGAGAGAAAAATAAGATTTATGGTTAAAACTAAGGGAGAGTCACATAAATTATTATCTTATTTCTATGATGTACTTTCTGAGAGAAAAAATAAATTAGATGGAAATGAAAGTTATGAGACGTATAGATTTACTCCACATTTTGTATTTATATTAGGTTCTAAAGAATTAATTGAAAATGAAGCAATTATGAAGTTCCTTTTAAACGTTGAAGAAGATATGGAAATTACAACAATATTTTTATCAGATAAACTAGGGAACCTGCCAAGAGATTGTTTCAATATAATTCATGTTGATGAAGGTGAAGGAATAAGCTATAACATTCAGAATTCTTCAGAAAAAACTTATTTTACACCAGATAGAATAGATAATAGAATTCTCATGAAATATTCAAGACTAATGGCACCATTAAGGATAAAGAAGGATTCATTTTCAAATAAACTTCCAAAGTCAATATCTTTATTTGAAGAACTGGATATAAATAACCCAGAAGAAATTGATTTTAGTGACATATGGTCCAAATCAAATTCCGATAAAAGTCTAGCTGTTCCAATTGGAATAAAGGAAAGTGGAGAAAAGTTTTATCTTGATTTACATCAAAAGATGCATGGACCACATGGCCTTATAGCGGGTACAACTGGTGCAGGGAAAAGTGAAATACTTCAAACTATAATAGCATCCTTAGGAGTTCATTTCAGCCCAGAATATGTAAACTTCTTATTGATAGATTATAAAGGTGGCAGTATGTCTAATATATTTAAAGATATGCCACATGTAGTAGGAATAGTTACAAATCTTGGTGGAAATCAATCATATAGAGCTATAACAGCAATTGATAGCGAAATAAAGAGAAGGGAAAAAATACTTACAAGTTTAGGATATAACAATATAGATGAATATCAAAAAAATTATAAATTATTAAAGCATAGCGAACCATTACCGCATTTAATAATAATAGTGGATGAATTTGCACAGTTAAAACAAAATGATCCTGATTTTATAACGCAACTTGTAAAAGTTGCAGTAGTTGGAAGAAGTCTTGGAGTACATCTTATTTTAGCAACACAAAAGCCATCAGGCATAGTTGATCCACAGATAGAAACAAATACTAATTTAAAGATATGTCTTAGAGTTCAGGATACCGAGGATAGCAGAGCTGTTATTGGGAAACCAGATGCGGCTAGTATTTCTAATCCTGGACGAGCATATATAAAAGTTGGACATGATATTGTTTATGAATTGATTCAATCTGCTTTTTCAGGTGCAAAATATAAAAAGAATGTAGCTAAAAGAGAAAACCCTATTTTAATGGTGAATTTAAATGGAACAAGGGTGGATATTAGGGAAAAAATAAATGAAACAACTGCAGCAAATGAAACTCAACTTTCTAAAATAATAGATTCTATAAAAGAGTATTGTAAGGACAATATGGATTATGAACTAAAGCTACCATGGCTTCCACCTTTAGAAAATAAAATATATTTAGAAGATATAGATGAAATTTCAAACAGTGAAGATAGAGCAGACCTTAAAGTGGTTATAGGGATGTATGATGATCCTTATAATCAATGCCAGAATATTCTTGGAGTGGATATAGAAAAGGAAAATCACATAGCATTGTATGGATCAGCAGGTATGGGAAAAACTATATTTTTACAAACTGTAATTTTAGAACTAGCAGGAAAAAATTCACCAGAATATTTAAACTTTTATATTCTAGATTGTGGGAATGGTACATTGAATTTATTTGGATCGTTAGTTCATATAGGAGAAGTAGTACTTGGAAGTGATATGGATAGATCTAAGAAATTACTGAATTTTATTATTAAAGAAATAGATAGTAGAAAAAGATTACTATCTTCAACAAGCACTATGAGTATAACTGATTATAATAATAAAACTGGAAATAAAATTCCTAGTGTAATATTCATAATTGACAATATAAATGTATTTATATCAACTTATCCTGATTTTTTAGATAAATTGGTAAAGATAGTAAGAGATGGGGCAAGCCTTGGGGTTCATGTAATTTATACAGCAATAACAAGTAATTCAATAATGAATAAGATAAAAGAAAACATAACCTATTCACTTGCATATAATTTAAATGATAAAACAGAATACAATGAAATATTTGGTAGGATGACAAGTGGAGTTTCACCAGATAAATTAGAGGGACGTGGATTATTTAAACTTGAGAAGGTATTAGAATTTCAAACAGCTCTTCCTGTTAAGTCAGATGAATTTGGTTGGAGCCAAAAGATAAGAGAAAAAATTGAAGAAATTAATAGTAGAAATCCGCATATAAAAGTTAAAAAATTGCCGGTACTTAAAGGAATATTACCACTGCATGAATTTTTGCATGGAAATGATTTTCTAAATTACACACTGCATGGATTTAACTATAATAACATGGTCCCTATAGGTGTAAATACAGATAATCTTGAAGGCATGCATTTAAATCTTTTAGATGTAGACCATATGGTAATTGCGGGTAGTGCAGGTTGTGGAAAAACGAACTTTTTAACAGCTTTTGTAATGACATTAGCAGAAACATCAAAAAAGGAAAATAACAAAATATATATAGTTGATTCTGAAGACCTTGGAATGTTTACACTTCAAAAATTAGAGTGTATAAATGCCTACATTGAAACAGAGGATCAGCTTATAAAAAATTTAAAAGAAATTAAGGATGAAATTTCAGAAAGAAAAATCATGTTAAGAGACCTTCGAATGGAATTTGGAGGCAAAGCTAAAAATAAGATTATAGATAAAAAAGGTAATATATTTATTGTAATTGATACAATATCAAATTTTAAAGATAGATTTAATGAGGCACTTTCTAACGAAGTGGAATGGATAATTAATAATGGTAAAGGTATGGGCATACATGTGATAATTGCAGATGATATTTCTCAATTTACACGTGCATGGGAAGGCATTGCAAAGTCAATAAAATCATGTGAAACAGGGATAATATTTAATAATAATATAGATTCAGTGTTTAGTAACATATCCCCTGGACTTGAATATTCAAAAAAAATATTAAAGCAAGGGGAAGGGTTCTTAATAGTAAATAAGAAAATTGTGCCAATCAAAATTCCAACACCTTTTGAAGGCGATATGAAATTTTTAGATTATATAAATGAATTAAATAATAAGAGTTGAATGGGGGTGTTTGTTATGAGTACTATAAATAATATTATTTTAACAATAAGATTAGAAAAAGCAAACAGACAAGCAGATTTTGATTTGCCCTTAGATGAAAGCCTAAATAATATCATGAAATTTGTTTATCCTGCATTATTAGGAATAGATGAAGTAAGTGAAGAAACTCTAGAAAAAGTATCATTTTATCTAGATGAAAAACAGCTTGATAAGGATTCGACTCTAAGAAAAAACGCTATTTGGGATGGAAACATCCTAAAAATAAAAAAATTTAATGAGGTGTAGAAAAATGGCATTAATAAGAATTACTCCAGAAGAACTAGAAGGTTTAGCAGCAAAATTTTCACAATCAAGTGAGGAATCACAACAGATGGTAAGTAACTTAGGATCAGGAGTTGGACAAGTTCAAGAAGAATGGAATGGTGTATCAGCCACTAAATTCTTTGGTGAATATCAACAGTGGAGCAAAACAATGACAGGATATGTACAGTTATTAGCACAAATATCACAAGAATTAAAACAGCAGGCTCAAAAATTCAGAACAACAGATTCAAATTATTAATATTTGTTTAATGTAACAAAAAAATGATGAAGCCATTTTTGGGGCTTCGTCATTTTACAATATTAAAATAAAAAGGAGATTTTCAAATGGCAGATCAAATTAAAATGAATAGTGATGCAGTGAGAGATGCAGCAGCTAAATTTGCCACTGAAGCAGACAATATAAGAGAAATGGTAGATAGAATAAATGGATATAAAAACACATTAAATGGGAACTGGTCAGGAACCACAAAAGAAAAATTCATGCAGGAATTAGATGTGGATACAGTAACAAAGATAAGCAAGTATGCAGATAATTTTGATAAAATAAATAAAGCTTTGATAGAAATAACACAAGCATTTGAGGATACAGATGGTGAAATTGCAGGGAAAATGCAAATAGATTAAAAAGGGTAAGAGGTGATATAAAAATGGGAGATATACTTTTAAATTCAGGGGAATTAAGTCAATGTGCATCACAGGTACAGCAATTGATAAGTGAAGTATTAAATATGCAGAATGAAGTGAAGTCAACAGTAAATGAATTAGACTCAAATAATGCAGGGAGAAGTGCAAGATATGCCTCCAATGTAATGTATAGCTGTTATGGAAAAGGACAGAAGGTAAATGCAGGATTAGTTGAGATTAAACAAATAGTATCGGAAGCAATAAGACGTTTTGCAGAACTGGATAGGGATACAGCAGGGAGTATGGTAAAAATATGTACAGACCCAGAGCATGCAAGGGCATTTTTCAATAAAGAGCAGTCAAAGATAAAAAAGGAAATAAATAGTGACTTTGTGGAATATAAGAAGGAAGCAAAAAGTACTGAAAAGCAGACATTTAAGAGGGAAGAGCCTAAGACACTTTGGGATGATATAAAGGGTGTTGGAAAATCTATTAAAAAATTCTTTGCAAATCCTAAAGTACAAGCTATATTAACAGTTGCAGGTGGAATATTAACAGTTGCTGTGGGAGGACTACCTGCTATAGTAATAGGAAGTATTTTGTTAGCACATGGACTGTCAGATTGTTGGGAGAATTTTGCTAGCAAAAGTGGATTTAATCCATTAAGAGATGTGGGGTATAGAGCTATAATAAGTTTCAAAGAACATAAAAATTTCAGTGACAAGAGCCTTAATGTTGATGTAGGAAATTGGTATGGAGGCGTAGAAAGTGGACTTTCATTTACAGCTATGTTTACTAGCCCAAATGGAGTAGTAGCAGCATTGAAAAATGTTAAGAATATTCCACAAACTATTAGTTCTGCAAAAAATATTTTTTCAGATGGAATTACAGCAGAAAAAGTATTAAATAGAGTTAAATCTACTGTAAAATTAGGAAGTGATTATTATTGGAAAAATATTGCAGGAGATATTAAAGTGAATGAAACCTGGACAGGGATGAAAGAATTAGCAAAAGCTAATTATAAATCAATAGTAACTGAAGTAAAAGACACAGCAGGATATATATATGATGAAGCAGAAAATGGAAATAAAATAAAAGATGCATTAAAATTTGGCTATGATTATTTAGAAGTTTCACGAAGGTCAGATGAAGTTGCAAGGGTAATAAGACCACTTTCTTTAGGCAGTGATTTAGCAGGTTGGAATCCAACAAAAAAATACTTTACACAACCTGAACCTGCATCAAATTAAAATGAAAAAGTAGAAAACTGGTGAATTTATGGATAGAACAAAATTTAATTTAGAAAATATATTATATTGGGCGAAAAGACCATTAGAGATGATAAAAGGACAGTGCAGGCTCCCTATAGAAGAAAAAGTCCCAAAATGGACGATTTTAATTATGTATGTGTATTGTACTATAAGCTTTATTGTGTATTGCTGCATTAGCAGATATACAAATTCAGGTAATGGAAATAGTGGTAATGAGATTAAAATTGGATTAGTTTTAATTTTAATTATGAGCAGTTTATTTTTTTCTTTAATGACATATGGTGTTTTTTTAGTAATAACAATGAATTTGATAGCAATTGGAATAATAAATACAAGTAAAAAAACAATAATAAATAGAATAAGAAATATAGGAACACTAATACCAATATTAGTTGTTATAATGTCGTTTGTTACTGGACAATACATATTAACAAAAATATGTATTGTATTAGCCATTATTATGAATATAGCATTTCTAATAATAGGAAAGATTACAGAGAGAAAGCAATAGCGACAAGAAAACTAATAATCATATAAACGCATGCATAGGAAAAATGAAAATAAGAGTTGAAGAAGATGAACAATTAAGAAAAATTGAGTATTAACTTCGAGGCTATAATTTATGAAAAAGAAAGTATATAAAAATAGAAAAAAGTTCAATATAGAGAACATAATATACTGGTTTATGCATCAAAATGAAATTATTTTTGGTGAAACATATGGAAGAATTCCTATGTGGAGTACGGTGGTTTACATTATAGAATGTGCAATAATAACACAAATTATATTTAGCTGGCATATGTATGCTTATCACATAAAGCTTTCAGTAGGAATAGGCTGGGTGGTAGTTGCAGATATAATTTTTGGAATGGCAATGTCCGGAACGGCGCTACTTGTTTTGTATTATGCTAGTTATTTTGGGCTTTATAAATTGTTTGATATTGAAGAAAATCTTCCATTTATGAAGAAATATATATATGAAAATAGTAAGTTTGATGTAGGGTATTTTGGAAAATTGAAAAGTAAAAAAGAAGCAAAAGTTAAAATGAGAAAGCTGAAAAAGTTAAAAGAGAATGAAGAAATATGTGCAAGAAAAATAGATATATATCTATATAAATATAAAATAAACACTGCTAAAAAGGTTTGTGACAAAGGATTAAAAAATTATGGAAGCAGCATAAATTTAATGTATAGAAAAGCTGTAATAGAAAACAGACTTGAAAATAGAGAAGAAGCGCTAGAAGTAATATAAAAATTAATAAAAAAGGATAAAAATAATGCAGATTTTTATGGACTAAAAGAATATGTATTAGAACAAATGGGAAGATATAAGGAGGCAATAGAAGAATATAATAAATATCTTTCTATTAAGCCAAACGATGAGGAGGTAATTTACTACATAACTGAAGCCTATAATTATGTTGGAGATTACGAAGAAGCAGAAAAAATAACTAGCCAGTTAATAGATATAAATAAACATAACTATGCTGGATATTATGCAAAGGCTGTAGCTTTGATTAATCAGAGAAAATTAGAAGAAGCATTAAGATATTTAGAAGAAAGCAAAAAGAGAAGTATAGAAAATATAAGCGTGTATATGGCAGAAGCATATGTTTATGAACTGGAAGGAAAAGAAAAAAAGGCAATAGATTTATATTATGAAATATTAGGAATAGATGGAGAAGTGGGAATAGCATTTTTTAGATTAGGAAAAATGTTGTACAGGCAGAAAAGATATAAGGAAGCTATATATATATGAAGAAACATTGGCTAAATTCGCACTTATAATGCAAAGGCATAATGCAAGGTATAATCCTCAAAATGCAAAATACTTTGTGAATTCAAGAGCACTATTTATATTGGATCGATGTTATGTAAATATCCGAAAGAATATTGGATATTGCAATACATTTTTATCTAAGTCAATAAATGAAATGTACGGATTGGATATAGAGGAACGAGCGACAAAAGGTATGGATTATCCAGAAGATAATGCAATTGAAGGTTATTATTTAATAAGACAGGGGAATTATAAAATTGCATTAAAGTTATTTCATGCTTATATTGAAATGTTTGGTGAGGCTGAAATAATAAATTTGATGCAGGCAAAATTGTATCTAGCAGTAGGAAAGAGAGAGGAAGCAGTTTATTTTTTAAAAAGAATAATAGAAAATGGAGAAACATATCCCAAAGTTATAGAGAGAAAATTAATTGAACTGAGAAAGATTAGAGGATAAGGAATGAGATCATTAATAAGATTAATATATGTAATTTTTATTATATTTCTCATATATGAATTTGTTGTATATAAGAATGCAAAATTAGTTAAAACAGGAGTGTCAATAATAGTGTTAACGGGAGTAATTTCTGAATTAATTTATAGGCATTCACAAAGGAACATTTAGAAAATGAGTTATAATTATGCAAAATTATAATAAATCGATATGAAGAGGTGTAGAAAATGGATTTGAGTGCATACGAGATTAGAAAAGAAAATGAGATTAGAGCAAATACAGAGGAATTAGATAAATTAGCAAGAAAATATAGTTCATTAAGCAGTCAAGCAGAAAATATACTAAATAAAATAAATGGTATATCAGGACGTATGGATGCAAACTGGAATGGAAGAGCAGGAGACTCATTTAATGGCAAATATAATAATTGGAAAAGCACTATAAGTAGATATACAGAAAATTTAAGAAGAGCATCATCTGAGCTAAGGAGAGTATCGAACAATCTAAAATCAACAGATAGATAAGGGGTGAAGAATTTATGTATGAAATAAAAATGCAATCAGAGATTATTGGACAAGTAGCGAATAATTTTATGAATGAGGCACAAGAAATAGAAAACATGGTAAGCAGAATAAATGGTTATGCAGCAGGTTTGGATAGCAACTGGGTAGGAGATTCAAAGAATGCTTTTTTGCAGGAATTAAATGAAAATACTGTAAGCAAATTGAGTGCCTATGTAGATCATTTTGCAAAACTAGGGAACAGTCTATCACAGATAGTGGAAATGTTTCAGGAGACAGATGAGAGTTGCTAATGTTAGATTATGAGTAAATTTTTGAGGTGATATAAAAATGGGAGAGATACTTTTAAATTCAGGGGAATTAAATCAATGTGCATCACAGGTACAGCAATTGATAAATGAAGTATTAAATATGCAGAATGAAGTAAAGTCAACAGTAAATGAACTGGACTCAAATAATGCAGGGAGAAGTGCAAGATATGCCTCCAATGTAATGTACAGCTGTTATGGAAAAGGACAGAAGGTAAATGCAGGATTAGTGGAAATTAAACAAATAGTATCGGAAGCAGTAAGACGTTTTGCAGAACTAGATAGGGACACAGCAGGTAGTATGGTAAAAATATGTACAGACCCAGAGCATGCAAGGGCATTTTTCAATAAAGAGCAGTCAAAGATAAAAAAAGAGATAAACAGTGACTTTGTTGAATATAAGAAGGAAGCAAGAAATACTGAGGAAAAAATTTTTAAGAGGGAAGAGCCTAAGACACTTAGCTGGGATGATATAAAGGGTGCTGTAAAATCTATATTGAGTGCGGTGACGAGTAAAAAAGGAATAGCAATTATAAGTGCAATAGCAACAATAGGTTTTGGAGTACTAACTGTTGCATCAGGTGGTTTTATTGCATTAGCAGCAGCGGCATTTATATTTGGAGTATCAGATTTAATAGAGGCTGCATCAGCTGATAAAAATGATGAAGGAGGATTTAATCCATTAAAAACAGGTTTAAGCAATATTACAAAAGGGATAGGGAATCATATGGGATTCGAAGGTGGAGGAAAAGTTGGAGACGCAATATATAATGCAAGTGATGGAGGAATTGCAGTAGCGTCATTAGTATTAAATCCTGCAGAGGAAGCTAGCAAAGCTGGAACTGTAGCTAAAACAGCAGAAGAGATTAATTCTGCAATTAAAGGAGGAGAGGTGTTAACTAGATCAGAAAAAGCAATTAATGTAGTAAAGGGAGTGGCTACTAAAGCAAGTGAGTATAAAGGATTATTTGATGGGGATTGGAATGTATTTAAAACAAAATCAGGAGTTAGAGAATTGAGCAATTCGTTAGATGAGTTTAAAAATGGAAATTCTATAAGTGCCATGAATTCTATAAAAGAGAGTGTAAGTCCAGTTGCACAATTTTCATCAAGGTGTTTAAAAAATAGTTTTACTAATGAGTCATTGATGGATACTTTTAAGCTTGGAAAAACATATGTTGGTGATATGAAAGCGGCATTTGCAAGAGGGTATGAAAGATCAACAGCATATAGTTTTGCATCAGGACTTGCTGATACAACTAAGGGAGCTGCAGCTTTGAATGATATTTATGGAATACATTCATCTTATGAGGGCATTAAAAAAGATTGGAAATAGAAGTAAAAATAAGAATATACAGATGTGGAGGAATCCATTATGAAAAATGAAAATGAATACAAAAAAGAGTCAAAAAAGTATATACGTAGAGCATTTTGTATTGTAGCAGTGATTGTTTTAATTATGTTAGCAATGGGTAACATTATGAGAAAATCACATATAGTAGTGACAATAATCTTTGTTATTTCCTCAGGAGTTTTAGTAGGATACAGCTTATATGCCGCAAAAAAATTAAGTAAGTATAGAAATGACCCAACTAATATTGAAGGCAGTCACTATGAAGAAAATAAGGGAAATAAAAAATATTGGGATAGGCATATACTAGAAGTGATAAAAGCTGTATGTAAATTAGAGGTGAAAGAAGAGGTACCTAATTGGGCAAGATATAGGTTGTTTTGGAGAATATGTGAGCTTATATCAATAATAATGTATATAACATTTTTTGTATCAGCTATTATTAGAAAGGTTAAATTTCAATGGCTATCGGGAATACCACTAGCAATATGTGGTGGCTTTATTATTGGTTTTTTATTATGGTTAATTTCATTGTATGTAATAATATTTTCGCAAAGGATAAAAGCAGGAAAATATATATCAGTAGTTATTATAATGACAGTAGTAGTAAATATAATTTGTAACGCATGTCATCTTCTTATAAATGGAAGAGAAAGATTAATAGTAAGTATAATGATTGGAGTATGTTCATGTATATTATTTAAAATAATAAATGTAATATCATTAAAACTTAAAAAGAATTAGTATTAATACATTTAAAAAATAGATTTAATAATCAAAATCAATAATGGATACTTTGAAACTTAGTAAATAGAAGTAAAAATAAGAATATACAGATGTGGAGGAATCCATTATGAAAAATAAAAATGAATACAAAAAAGAGTCAAAAAAGTATATACGTAGATCATTTTGTATTGTAGCAGTGCTTGTTTTAATTATGTTAGGAATGAGTAATACTATGAGAAAATCACATATAGTAGTGACAATAATTTTTGTTGTTTTCTCAGGGGCTTTAGTAGGATACAGCTTATATGCCAGCAAAAAATTAAGTAAGTATAGAAATGACCCAACGAATATCGAAGGCAGTCACCAAGAAAAAAATAAGGAAAATAAAAAATATTGGGATAGACATATACTAGAAGTTATAAAAGGTGTATATAGGTTAGAGGTAAAAGAAGCGGTACCTGTTTGGGCAAAACATAGATTGTTTTGGATGATATGGATATTATTTGGTGTAATGTTGTATTTATTGTGTATAGTGGCATCTATTGTTAGAAATGTTCAATTTCAATGGGCAGAGGATAGTTGGGCTGCAATAGGTGGAGGATTTGTAATATGGTTTCTTTTATATTTAATAGGTTTATTTATATCAGAATTTAGTAGAAGAATAAAAGCAGGAAAATATATATCAGTAGTTATTCTAATGGTAGCACTAGTAAATATAATTTGTAACGCATGTCATATTATTAGTAATGGAAGAGAAAGATTAATAATAAGTATAATGATTGGAGTATGCACATGTATATTATTTAAAATTATAGATGTAATATCATTAAAACTTAAAAAGAATTAAAAATGAGGTGGTAAGGTGGAAGGCAATGATAATACAGAATCAGAAAAATATTTAAGAATGGCAAATAATTTAATTGATTTGAAAAAGTATGAAGATGCAATTAAATATTATGATAAAGCAATAGAAGTCAATGTGAATGATTCAAGAGGTTATTTATATAAAGGGGTGATTTTAAATACTTTAGAAAAATATGAAGAAGCAATAAAAGTATTTAATGAGGCATTGAAGCTAAATGGACAAGATGAGAAGGTTTTATGTGAAAAAGGTAATGTGTATTTCAAGATGAATAATATGGAAAAAGCAATCGATTGTTACAATGCAGCTTCTGTAATAAATAAAAATTATATTATAGCTTATTATAATAAAGCACTAGTTTTAAACATGACTAATAAAAAAGAAAGTGCATTAAAATGTTTAAAAAAGATAATAGAGATAGATAATTCTTACTTGGATGCATACTATGCAATGGCATCAATATATTATGACAATAATAAGTATGAAGATGCTGTAAATTGTTATGATAAAATAATTTCCTTTAATCAAGAGGAATATGATGCATATTTAGAAAAAACTAAAATATTAAATAAGATAAAAAAATATGAAGAAGCATTAAATTGTATTGATGTAGTTATAAAAATTAATCCTAGTGCTTTAGCATATTATAATAAAGGGATAATTTTAGATAATTATGGTAAGCACAGTGAAGCTATAGTATGGTTTAACAAAGTAATTGAATTGGAAAAGGATAGTGCTGAAGCATACAACAGTATGGGAAGTGCATATAAAAATCTTGGTGATAATAATAAGGCATTAGAATTTTATAAAAAAGCTGTAGAAACTGATTCCACATATTTAAAAGGATATATTTATATAGCAGATCAGCTTATGTATATGAAGAAATATGAAGAAGCAGCTGAGTGGTATCAAAAAATAGTGGATTTAGATAAATCTAGAGTGTTTTCGATATATTCAAAAGCACCATACAATGTGTTTTATGCATACAAATTATTAGGTGATAAAGAAAAGACAAATGAAGCATGCAACAGAGCTATTGAATATTATGATGAATTAATAAAATATATTCCATTAACTCCAGAATTTTATGCTATTAAAGCAGAACTTTTACAAGAATTAGAGCAAAAGGATGAAGCTGGAGAATATTATGATTATGCAGTAGATTTAGATACAGATTATGCAGAAGGGTATTTTAAACGAGCAAAATTTTATATATCACAAAATTTCAAGGAAAAAGCTATTGACGATTTAAAGAAGTGTGTTGACATTGATAATAAATACAAAGTTAAAATTGATAATGATGAGGAAATCATAGAAAGCAAATTATATATAGATTAATTAAATATGAGGTATGTTATGAATAAAAAAGAAATAGATAAAAAAGAAAAATATTTAAGAATGGGATACAATTTAAATTTAATAGGAAAAAATGAAGAAGCACTAAAGTATTTTAGAAAAGTATTAAAATTAGATGAAAATAATTTTGGAGCATTAATAAATATGGCAGCGACATATACTAGATTGGAAAAATTAGATGAAGCGTTAAAATATTACGATAAAGTTTTAAAAACTAATCCTAAGGAAGAATTTGTATTAAGTGAAAAGGGAAATATAATGTTTTCTAAAGGAAGGTATAGAGAAGCAATAGAATATTATGATGAAGTAATGTCAGTTAATAAAGAGTATAAATCGGTTTATTACAATAAGGCATTAGCCTATGAGAAAATGAAGGCATTTGAAAAATCAATAAAATCGTATTCGGATCTTATAGAAGTGGACAAGAATTATTATGATGCATATTATTCAAAGGCAAGAGTACAGGAGAAAATAGGAAAATTTAGAGATGTAATAAATACTTATAAGAGTTTAATAGAGATAAAAAAGGATGATATAGAGGTATATTTAAAGGTTGCGCAAGTTTACAATAAATTGGGATTCTATAAACATGCATTAAATTATTTGGATAAAGTAATAGAAATAAGTCCAGAACTGGCAATAGGATATACAAATAAAGCGGTAATATTAGATTCATATGGAGAATATGAAAAAGCATTAATATGGTTTGACAAGGCAATCAAAGTAGAAAATAATAACCCAGATATATATGCAAGAAAGGGAATTACATATAAGAACTTAAAAAAATACGACGAAGCACTAAAATGCTACGATAAATCATTAGATTTAGATGTGAATTTTTATAAGACCTATGTATTTAAGGGTGAACTTCTAATGAATGAAAAGAAGTTTAAGGAAGCGGCTGAATGTTATGAGACATTAATGCAAAATGATGAATCAAAACATTATTCCAGCTTTGGAAGAGCACCATACAATATAGCAATAGCGTATAAAAGCTTAGAAGATAATGATAAATTAAAAGAAACATGTGAAAAGGGCATAGAATATTATGATGAATTAATAAAAGTATCAGGAGAAAATCCGGAATTTTATGCTATAGAAGGGGAATTATTTAGTTTTCAAGGAAAGAGTGAGGAAGCAGAAAAATTATATAACTATGCAATAGATTTGGATTCAACTTATAAAGAAATAATTGAGAAAGATAAGAAAATTTATTCTTTGTAAACAGATGAGAGCCGTTAATGTTATATTAGCAGCAAATTTTTTGAGGTGATATAATATCTAAGAGTGTTTTAAGTTTACAGGCATTTAACTCATTAGACTACCTTCCATTAAAAACTTTTCACTTGATAGGAAACTTGCGCCAATAGCTGTAGAATTACCATTTAAACTTGAATTGGTAATTACAACTTTATTATTAATTTTAGAATGAAGACAATTTTTAATTTTTTCTATAGTACCATCTATTTCATTAGTGAATCGGCTATTAATAATAATTTTTTCTGGGTTGAAGGTATTATTTAAGTTATTGATGGCTATTGATATATAGCTAATAAAATCATTAAGCATTTCTATAGCTATTTTCTCTCCTAATAAAATGTTATTTTTAAATTGGTTAAAATCCAAGGTACTAACACCTTTTTTTTGTCTATACATATTTAAAATGTTTAATTCAGAAGTATATTGTTCTAGACAGCCTTGATTACCACAAGGGCATGGCTTCCCACCCTTTAATACTATTGTATGGCCTACTTCACCACTGGAACCATTAAAGCCATGAAATAATTTTCCATCTAAAATGAGTCCAGCACCTACGCCTGAATGAACATTAATGCAAATAATATTACCTATGCTGACATTTGTATTTTTCTCAGCAATTGCAGATAGATTTGCTTCATTTTCAATGAAAACTGGCATATTAAATTCTTTAGACAACTTATCAGCCAAAGGGAAGTTTTTAAGATCATAATAAGGTGTGAAATTAATATTATTATTTTCAACAGTACCATGAATACCTATACCAATGCCGATAATACCATAGTAGGTAGGAGGCATAGAAGAACGAAAATATTGTATGGTTCTATTAATATAAGATAAGATATTTTCTTTGGTTATGCTGGCTACTTTTATATTGTATTGATCTACAATTGTACCATTTAAGTTTGTTAATACTGAAGAAATACAATCAACTCTTATGTCGATTCCTACGGAGAGTCCTGCATTTTTGCGAAATTTTAACATGATTGGTTTTCGACCACCGTTACTTTCGCCTATTCCTTCTTCGTAGACTAATTTTCTTTTTAATAAAGTTTGGACTATAGCTGATATTGTTGCCTTGTTCAAATCTAACGCTTTGGCTATATCAGCACGATAAACTAAATCTTTTTGTATTATCATAGATAAAACAGAGTTTTCATTCCTCTTTCTAATTATATACTTGTTAACAGATTTCATATCATTTAAAACTCCTTATATGTAATATTATACATTATAAGATTAAAAACAAATAATGTAAATGTACCTTAGATTAATTAAAAAATAAAATTAAACCCTTATACACTAAAAAGCATAAGGGTTTGTCAGTGATTTGGATATAAGTTGTCTATAAAAGGTGATTTTAGACGTTAGTAGGCAAATCTTGTTTTATGTTTTTACCAGCACGATTTCGAAGAGTAGCTTCAATCTCCTCAAGTGAACGATTACGTGTTTCAAATACTTTATAGTGAACAAACCAAATTGATACAAAACAAATCACACCATAACCGATGAATAAGCTACCAGTACCAAAATGGTTTAACAATGTTGGAAAGGTTAATGATACTATCATATTAGCACTCCAATTAATTACACTGCTGAATGAGTTGCCTAAACCACGAATATTTAATGGGAATACCTCACCAATCATAACCCACATTACAGGTCCCCAAGTAGCTGAAAAGAAAGCAATGTAAATAGTTAAAGCAATAACACAAATAATTGAAGCAATTGAGGAACCATTAGAGAATTTCATTGAAAAACTCATAACCAATAAGGAAGTCCCCATTCCAATAGCGCCATAAATCAACATTTTTTTACGATCAATTTTATCCATTATAACAACAGCTATAGCAGTAACAATAACGTTAAAAATACCAATTCCAATATGTGCAAGCAAAGCTGCTTGAACACCAAAGCCAACTTGAGTAAGAATAGTTGGTGCATAGTATAAGACTGTATTACAACCCATTATTTGCTGGAAAATAGCCAAGCCTAAGCCTATAATTAATGCTGGATGAACAGAGCTGCCCAATAATTCTTTGATTCCACCACTTTTAATTTCCGCTTGCTTTTTAATTTGAGCAAGTTCATTATTAATGGCACTTTCATTATGTTTGTTCATTTGTTCTAAAATGTGTCGTGCTTCATCGTGATGTCCAGTTTTAACTAAGAATCTAGGACTTTCTGGTAATAAAAGAGCTCCTAAGAAAAGAATTGCAGATGGAACAGCTGCAAAGCCAAGCATCAAACGCCAACCGCTATATAAACTAGAAAAACTGTAGTTAGTGATATAAGCTAATAAAATTCCACTCATGACCATTAGTTGAAATAAACTTGACATAGATCCACGTTTTTCAGCAGGTGATAATTCAGCTAAATACGTTGGAATTAAAGCAGAGGAGGAACCAACGGCAATACCAAGAACGATACGTGATATAATCAACGTGCTAAGTTTTGGAGAAAATGCTGAACCAAGTGCACCAAAAAAGAAAATAATGGCTGAAATCAAAATCAATCGCTTACGTCCATACTTATCTGACATTGGACCAATAATTGCAGCTCCAAGAATAGCTCCTAATAGTACAGCACTAACAACCCAACCTTGTTGCCATGAATCAAGATTCATTTGTTTTTGAATAAAGAGAATAGCTCCGGAAATAACCCCTGTATCGTAACCAAACAAAAGTCCGCCAAGTGCACCAAAAACATATACTATAGAATTATTGACTTTTACCTTCATCTAAATCATCCCCATTTTTTTATTTTAATTAAATTTGAATTTTTATTATGAGTTTCAGCTCAAGTAGTACAACTTAATGTATTTTCGTGAATAAACTAGATAGTGTCACCTCTTTTTTAAATCAAATAATCGTTTACATAAATGCAAATGCTATAAAAAACCACCTGCCTTAAGACTTAGTTTATCGTAAAAATTAAGTTCCTAAAAAAATATAAATGGTAACAATAATTATTATATTGGAGATTCATAACGTTTTCAATACTTATTTTTACTATAAAGTTAAAAAATAGTACGAAAAAATTAAGCATATATCAGAAGAAAATTTCCAAAAAAAGTTTTTAAATACACTTTATAAAATAACTTGAAAAACTTTCATTTTAGAATTATACTAATGACATAGATGGAAACAAAATATAGATAATAAAAAAATTAGGAGGTACATAAAAGTAAATTCTAAGTGAAAACGTTTTGCTAAAAAATAATTATAAAGAGACAGTAATAGGAACTAGCTAATATTTATTTAGGGAGAAGGGATTGTTTATGAAATTTTTGGGGATAGATTTAGGTACATCATCCGTTAAGATAATTGTAATGGATGAAAATGGGAAAGTTATTGCGAATGTTTCGAAAAATTATGATGTAAGTTATCCTCATGTGGGATGGGCTGAGCAAAACCCAGAAGATTGGTGGAATAGTACTAAAGAAGGAATTAAAAAATTGGTTTATGGAGGTAGCATAAAAGCAGAAGACATTAATGGAATAAGTTTTAGTGGACAGATGCATGGTTTAGTTTTACTTGATAAAAAAGATGAAGTGTTAATGCCGGCTATTTTATGGTGCGATCAAAGAACACAAAAACAATGTGATTATTTGAACAATGAATTTGGTCAAGATAAGCTTTCGGAATATACGGGAAACAAAGCATTGACGGGGTTTACATTACCTAAAATATTATGGGTTAAGGAAAATAAACCAGAAATATATAAAAAAATAGCACATATAATGCTTCCTAAGGACTATATAAGTTTTAAACTTACTGGAAAATTTTCTTCAGATGTGTCAGATTCATCAGGTACATTAATGTTTGATGTGAAAAATAGGAAATGGTCAAAAGAGATGTTAGATTTATTAGAGATAGATAAATCGGTTTTGCCAAAAGTTTATGAATCTTGGCAGGTAGTGAGCAATGTTTCTAATGAAGCTGCAGAAGAAACTGGTTTATCTGTCACAACCTTAGTCGTAGCTGGTGCAGGTGATCAAGCTGCCGGCGCAGTTGGATCAGGTACAGTAAAGTCAGGTGTATTATCGGTTGTGCTTGGAACTTCGGGAGTGGTTTTTGCTTGTGATGAAAAATTTTCTGTGGATAAGGAAAACAGATTACATTCCTTTTGTCATGCTAATGGGAAGTGGCATCAAATGGGAGTTATGCTTTCTGCAGCATCTTGTTTGCAATGGTGGGTAGATAATATTAACATGGATATTACTGGGGATGTTTTTGAAAAATTACTTGATGAAGCTGAAAAATCTCCTGTAGACAGTAATAAATTATTGTTTTTGCCTTATCTTATGGGAGAAAGAACTCCTCATAGTGATCCAAATGCCAAGGGAAGCTTTATCGGATTAAATATAACACATAAAAGGGGAGACATGACAAGGGCAATATTAGAAGGTGTTTGCTTTGGGTTAAGGGATTCTCTTGAAATATTAAAAAGTTTAAATGTTGAAGTTAAGGAAGTGAGGGTTAGTGGAGGTGGAGCTAAAAGTAGATTTTGGAGACAAATACTTGCAGATATATTTAGCTTAAATGTAGATGTAATAAATTCTAAAAATGGGCCAGCATATGGAGCAGCAATATTAGCATCAGTAGGCTGTGGTTTATATAACACCGTGGATGAGGCTTGTGGTCAATTGATAAATATTACAGATAGAGTAGAACCTATAAAAGAAAATGTAGAAAAATATAATAAAATATATAATATTTATACCTCACTATATGATTGTTTAAAAGAAAAATTTCAAGAGATAAATGATTTATAAGCTTAATTTGAAAAGAGAGTTACTTATGGTATATAATGTTTTTAATAGTAGAATTTATCAAAAGAAAAAACTTTAATAAAATTTAAGTGGTGATATAAGATGAATGACTTTAAACCTATAGGTCAAGAGACAATAAAAGAATTGAATCAAAAAAAATAATTCGAATGTTGTATAGGAAAAATCAACTTACAAAACAGGTGATAGCTCAGAACCTTAAGATAAGCATTCCAACTGTTATAAGTAATGTAAGAGAGCTTATTGAACGAGGATTTTTAGATGAACTTGGTGTTGCTGAATCTTCAGGAGGAAGAAAACCCGTAATTGTTAGATTTTTACCGGATGCCAGGTATTCTTTTGGTGTGCTTATTACGAAGGAGCAGGTTAGAATTATTTTAACAAATCTAAAATTTGATATAATGGCAGAAAAAATTTTTGATATAACTGATGAAATGAACAAATTTAATGATATTATCGTAGAAATTAGAAAAGAAATTGACAACATTATTACTATGAATAATATACCTAGAGAAAAGATACTTGGAGTTGGATTTTCATTGCCAGGTACTGTTAATGAGGAAAAATTGCTTTTAAAAAATGCTCCAAACTTAAAACTTAAAGATATATGTTTTAAAGAATTTCAACAAGATTTTCAAATGCCTATATTTATAGAAAACGAAGCTAATGCAGCAGCTTATGCAGAAGCATTTATCAATTTTAATTATATTAAAAACAGTTTAGTATTTATATCTATTACGGAAGGCATTGGTACTGGCATAATAATTTCTGATAATGTTTATAGAGGCTATAATAAACGTGCAGGAGAATTTGGACATATGACCATTGTAAAAGATGGAAAACAATGTAGTTGCGGCAGAAAAGGTTGCTGGGAGTTATATGCATCTAGAAAAGCATTAATTGATGAATATAGAAAAACATTTAATACTAAGGATAAAACGCTGAAAGACTTTTTAGAAATGACAAAAGTGGATTCCAGGGCGAAAGAGATATTAAATAATTATTTGGAATTTCTTGCAGAAGGTATTAGAAATATAATTCTAATATTAGATCCACAATGCATAATTATAGAAGGGGAATTATCAAATTATAAAAGTTTAATAGAAGATGATTTGAAAAATAAAATATTTCAAGAGAATAATTTTTATGATGAAAAAGAATGCAAGGTATTATTTTCTAATTTAGAAGGAAATGCATCTATATTTGGTGCTGCTTTTCTATCAATGAAAAAGTTGTTCTTTTTAGATGACGAGGCAATTTAATTTATTTACACTACAGATAAACATGTAGTAGAAAATTTATGAAAATGTATTAATGAGCATGGAAAGGGTAAATACGATAGACTTATTAAAATGAGTTTATAAAGTGGATTTATAATATTGCAATAAATAGATAAGGATTGAATGGAAATATTTATGAACTATCAAAATATTGTAATTTATATATAAATTAAATGAAGGGTGGAGGTAATATGGTTATTAAAAAAGTGACAGATGATAAATTCAAAAGATATGGACAAATTCTACAAAATTATGATTGTTCCGAATTAATTGAAAAAATGAAAAAAACTCCATTGCCAAGTGATGTAATCTATGAGGCATCAATTGAGGAGTTAGAAGAACTACAAATTGCTAAAGAATTAAGAGCAAGAGAATTTGGTGAGTTACCAATTGAGATAGGATATTGTAATGGCAATAATTATTTATTAAATGCAGTTGAATATCATCGTTCATCTGAAATAAATGTTGCAGTGACGGATCTTATTTTACTCATAGGTTTTAAACAAGATATAGAAAACGATTACTCATATGATACGTCAAGGATAGAAGCGTTTTTTATACCAGCTGGTACCATTGTAGAAGTATATGCAACCACACTTCATTATGCACCTTGCAATGCAAATAAAGATGGTTTTAAGTGTGTTGTAGTTTTGCCAAAGGGAACTAATTTATCTTTAGAGAATAATATTAAAAAATCCGGTGAAGATGCATTATTGTTTGCTAAAAACAAGTGGCTAATTGGACATAAGGATACTGATTTAGGCAAACAAGGGGCATTTATAGGTTTAAAAGGAGAAAATATTTCAATAAAATAAAAAAATGGGGGAATTAAATATGAAAAATGTACCAGAAGTAAAATTAGGAATTATTGCAGTGAGTAGAGATTGTTTTCCGATGGAGTTATCAGCTAATCGCAGAAAAGCTGTGGTGGAAGCTTATAAAAAATCTAATGGAAAAATCTATGAATGTTTAACAACTGTAGAAAATGAAAAACATATGGAAAAGGCATTAGAAGAAGTGAAAGAAGCAGGTGTAAATGCACTTGTAGTATATATTGGCAATTTTGGACCTGAAACTTCAGAAACTTTGATTGCAAAACAGTTTAATGGACCAGTAATGTTTGCTGCTGCTGCGGAGGAAATGGGAAACAACCTAATTAATGGGCGTGGAGATGCCTTCTGTGGAATGCTAAATGCAAGTTATAATTTAGCACTTCGTAATGTAAAAGCATATATTCCTGAATATCCTGTTGGAACTGCAGATGAAGTTGCAAATATGATTACAGAATTTGTGCCAGTTGCCACTGCATTACTTGGATTAAAAAAATTAAAAATTATCTCCTTTGGACCACGTCCGCAAGACTTTTTAGCTTGTAACGCTCCAATTAAACAATTATATAATTTAGACGTTGAAATTGAAGAAAATTCGGAACTTGACTTATATGCAGCATTTAATGAGCATGCTAATGATTCAAGAATTCCAGAGGTAATAGCTAGTATGGAAAAGGAATTAGCTGAAGGAAATAAAATGCCAGGTATTTTACCAAAGCTTGCTCAGTATGAAATTACATTATTGGATTGGATGGAAGAGCATAAAGGTTCAAGAGATTATGTTGTTTTTGCAAATAAATGTTGGCCATCCTTCCAAACACAATTTGGATTTGTACCTTGCTATGTAAACAGTCGTTTAACAGCAATGGGAATTCCTGTGTCATGTGAAGTGGATATTTATGGTGCATTAAGTGAATATATTGGAACATGTGTAAGTCAAGATGTCGTAACATTATTGGATATTAATAATACAGTACCAGATGATATGTATGAATCAGAAATTAAAGGCAAATTTAATTACACACTAAAAGACACATTTATGGCATTCCATTGTGGTAACACAGCAGCATGTAAATTGACAACTCGTACTATGAAAAATCAAATGATTATGGCAAGAGCATTAGAGCCAAATCAAGAACCCAACATAACTAGAGGGACACTTGAAGGCGATATTGTCCCTGGAGATATAACATTCTTCCGTTTACAAAGTAATGCAGATGCAGAACTCACAGCATATGTTGCAGAAGGTGAAATTTTACCAGTTGCAACTCGTTCGTTTGGATCTATTGGTATTTTTGCAATTCCTGAAATGGCAAGATTTTATCGTCATGTGCTAATAGAAAAGAGATATCCACATCATGGTGCAGTTGCATTTGGTCACTATGGAAAAGCAATTTACAATTTATTCAAATATCTAGAGGTTAAAGAATTAGGGTTTAATCAACCAAAAGGAATGCTTTATAAATCAGAGAATCCTTTTGAATAATTGAACTATGACAATGGTTTCCGTTTTTGTTATTTTTGTTTGGATAGAGATTCAATTATAATAAAAAAGGGGACCATTGTTTTTTTTATTTCAATAGGAATTTTCTATTAGCAGTTAAGTCCCATTTCATTAGCACTCCAGATTGCATCCATTATATTGGCAGTCTGATTGTTATAGTAATTTTTGATTCTGACGCAAAAAATTATTTTAAATCAAAAAGTAGTGGCAAATAACTTGCAAAATATGTTATTAAATTTAAAAATTTGCAAATATCTAAATTCAATTCAAATATAAACGAAAAAAGTAAACAAAAAGTTTATAAACATTTAAAAATAATTCAAAAAGTTTTTAAAAATGTTGGCATTATTAGACAAATAGTGATATTATAATTATTGGAAACGTATAAACAATAAAATGCTAGATAGTTATATCATAGTAAATAAACAAAAGGGGTAATATACAATGATGAATCTAAAAAAATAGGAGCTGCTGTATGTGTTGTGGCTACAATATTCGCAGTTAGTGGCTGTGATCAAACAAAAGGTATTAGTATAAATGTAAACAAAGGAGATAAATATGTTAGTGACATTAGCACTAATGCTGATACTTCAATGAAGTTAGGGCAACAAACTATTGATTCAAAACAAAAAATGGACATGAATTATGTTATTAGCATAACAGATGTTGACAAAGACAATAATATAACTATGAATTATAAATATAATTCAATAAAAGTAGACACTGAGGCTAATGGACAAACTTCAAGTTATAATTCAAAAGATACAAGTGATAGCAGTAGTGAAGCAGGACAAATTTATGGGGGCTTTATTGGAAAAAGCTTTTCAGTAAAAGTTAATAATAAGGGTAAAATTTTAGAAGTAAAGGGTATTGATAGTATACTTAATTCAGTAGTTGATAAAATAAATACTAGTGATGGTCAAAAGGATAAAATTAAGTCTACATTAGAAGAAAGTTTTGGAGATAATGCTATTAAATCAGCTTTGCAGCAGAGTATGAATTATTATCCAAGCAAAAAGGTAAATGTAGGTGATACATGGGACAATAAATATAATTTAAATATGATGTTCCCAATGTCTATAAGCAGTAAATATAAATTAGCTAGTGCAGATAATGATAAATATACTATAAATGTTAAATCAAACTTAGTTGCAGACACTAAAGATAAAGCATCAGATATTATGGGTGTTCAGGCAAAAGTTAAATTAAATGGTGATATGACTGGAAATATAAATATAGATAAAGATAATGGATTTTTAAATAATGGAACATTAAAAGAAACAGTAAAAGGTAATATGGATATGTTACCAAGCGATGAAATTCCAACTGAAATGAACGTTCCAATTACAATTACAGAAAATGTTACATATAAGACTACAAAACAATAAATCATCAAGGAAGACTGCTCTCAAGCAGTCTTTTTTTATTAAAAAATTTTAAATTTGAATAACAAATCAAAATAAATGGTATCATTGTAAGTATAATAAACATTTAAAGGAGAATTGAGATATGGGAAACTTTGCATTTGTTTCAGATTTTGATGGGACCCTTACGGAGAAGGACTTTTATAAGATAATTACTGAGGAATATCTAAAAGAAGAATGTAAAGACATGTATACTGACTGGCGGAATAAAAAAATAAAGGATGTAGATTATTTAGGATATATTTTTAAAAATATAAGAAGAAATGAAAGACAAATTGATGAAGATATAAATAAAATAAAATTAGATCCTTTTGCACTGGAGTTTATAAACAATATTAAAAAATATGGTGGAGATTTTATTGTGGTAAGTGCTGGAACGGGATATTATATAGACAGAGTATTTAAAAACAATGGTATAAAAGACGTTAAAATTTATACCAATAAAGGTATATTTAAAGATAATGGAATACATTTCTTACTTGATAAAAACAGTGAGTTTTATTCAGAAATATATGGTATAGATAAGAGCAAAGTAATTAAAAAATTAAAAGGTCAATATGATAAGATTTTCTATGCAGGAGATAGTGAGCCAGATCTTAAAGCTGCACTTCTAAGTGATGTGGTTTTTTCTAAAGCACAACTTTCAGAACTTCTAAAAAGTACTAACAGGGATTTTATAGAATTCAATAACTTTTATGATATATGGCAAAAAGTTAAAAAAATGATAGGAAGTGAAGAATTATGAGAGAATTAGTTCATAAGATATCAATACCATCAATACTGGAGGTTGGAAAAGGAAATATAAAGCAGCTGGGGAAATTTATAAAAAAGGGTGGATTTAAAAAGGCAGCTATATATTTTGGAGAAGGAATATATGAGCTGTTTGGGGATAAAATTGAAAAATCTATCAAAAAATCAGGTATAAATGTAGTTGGCACTGGTGTTATTACAGACATAGATTTTAAAGAGGTGTCACAAAATGCGTTTAACATTTCAAAGGATGCAGAAGTCCTTATTGGAGTCGGCGGCGGAAAGGCAATAGATGTTGTTAAGTATATGAGTTTTCTAAGACAATTGCCTTTTATAAGTGTTCCTACTTCTACTTCAAATGATGGATTTGCAAGTGCAGGGGCTTCTCTTATTTTAGATGGAAAAAGAATGTCCATTCCAGCCAAGACACCTTATGGAATAATTGCAGATATTGATGTTATAAAAGGTGCTCCTGAAAAATTTATATATTCTGGTATAGGAGATTTAATTTCAAATATAACGGCACTGTATGACTGGGACTTTGAAGAACAAAATGGAAAGACCACTGTTGATGATTTTGCTGTTATGATTTCAAAAAAAGCTGTAAATAGCTTTGTAAGGACAGAATTTAAAACTATAAAGGATGATTTGTTTTTAAAAGAACTTGTGGATTCACTTACACTTAATGGTATTTCTATGGAGATAGCAGGCAGCAGCGCTCCAGCAAGTGGATCAGAGCATCTTATTTCACATGCGTTAGATAAATTTGTAAAGAATCCTCAGCTTCATGGGGTGCAGGTTGGAGTAGCCACATATATAATGGCAAAAGTTCAAAATCACAGGTCAGAGAGAATAACAAAAGTATTAAAAGGTACCGGATTTTTTGACTATGCAGCTACACTTAAAATGAAAAAAGATGATTTTAAAAAAGCAGCAGAAATGGCAAAAGATATTAAACCTAATAGGTATACTTTTATACATGTTGATAAAAATATTGATATGGCAAAGAAGATAATAGACGAAGATGAAATATTGTGTAAAATATTAGTTTAAGAGGTGGGAACTTTTTGATTAGGATAATTGCAATAACTAAAGATTATAAATTAAAATGTAGTTTTTCCATAGGAGAAGTAGAAGACAAGGATATTTTATGGTATTGGATTGATTTTGATTCACCTACTAAAGAAGAATCAGATCTATTGTCATCTTATTTTCATTTTCATCCCCTTGCTATTGAAGATTGTTTGATGCATTTTAACAGTCCTAAAGTTGATTATTATACTGAATATAATTTTTTTATATTAAATGAATTAAACGAAACTACACTTATGCCTGAAGAAATTGCAATGTTTGTAAGCAAAAAATATGTAGTCTCTTTTCATAAAACTTCTCTTAAAGGGGTAGATGAAGCTTTCAATAAGGCTAAAAATAATGAAAAAAAGTGGGTAGATGGGACGGCGTATGCTGCTCATCAAATTATGGACAAGGTAGTTGATCATTTCTTTCCAATAGTATATAAAATTGAAGAAAAACTAGATGATATTGAGATAAATGAGGGGGAGGATTCAGTTTACAATTTAATTGATAGGCTATTTAAAATAAGGAAGGATTTATTGAGACTTAGAAAGACTATAAATGCTATGAGGGAACTTTTATATAGGATAATAAATTCTGAAAAACTTCAGGATTTTAATGAAAGAAGAATGTATTTTTCTGATATACACGATCATCTTATAAAGCTTTCAAGTATGGTAGAATCAGATAGGGAAATTACAGCAGATATAAGAGATAATTATTTGTCTATAGATTCTGCAAAACTTAATAGAAATACTATGGTTTTAACTATTGTTACAACTATATTTAATCCGCTTACATTTATTGCTGGAGTATATGGAATGAATTTTCAGTTTATGCCAGAGCTAAATTTTAAATATGGATATTTTATTGTGCTCATTGTTATGGTATTTATTGCAGTAAATATGTATTTGTGGTTTAAGAAAAAAGGTTGGATGGATCTGTAACAAAATAATTGAAGGAAAACTAAAAAATACGTCGAATATTATTAAGTGGTCTTTAAGTAATTGTTAAATATAATTTTCAAATGAGGTGTTCTTTGTGGATTTAAGCAGCTTTAGGGATAATGCATTAAAAAGAATTGTTAAATTTTTAAAATCACAAATAAAATCAATATACATTAGTATATTTTTTTGTTATACAGTAATTGCAGTGTTATTAAAAAGTATTTTAGTAGTAGCTAATGTGAATTATGATAAGCCTACTTTTAATCAGATAATAACATCTTATAATACAATACCACACGTATATATTTACGTATGTTTTATTTTACTTTTTACAAGTTTATCTTTTTTATTTAAGGGTAGAGGACAACTTAAATTTTTAATTGCAATAAATGTTGTATTTTCTATTTTGTTTATTGGAGACTTATGGTATTTCAGAGGGTTTAGCACATTTCCAACATTATATTTATTAAAGGAAACAACTAATCTTGACAGTTTATCTAGTTCTGTTGCTTCTATGTTTCATAAATCTGATATATTATTTATATTGGATCTTATTATTGCTATACCTTATAGCTTTTTTAATAAAAAACTATGTGAAAAAAACAAAAGAAGTATATTGTTGTTTCTTATAATATTTATTATATCTTCCATATATACAATTTATGTTCCTTATAAGGTTCAAGTTTTAAAAAAGTACGACACTGAGGAGACATATTTTTCTGTGAAATGGAAGCCAAGTATAACAGTAAGCAATTTATCTCCTATAGGATATCACATTATAGATACCTGCAACTTTTTTAAAGATTCGAGGCAGCTAGTGCTTTCTAAATCTAATAAAAATGATATAAATAAATGGTTTAAGGATAAAAATGAAAATTTACCAGATAATGAATATAGGTCTATGTTTAAAGGCAAGAATCTCCTTGTTATTCAAGTGGAATCCTTAGAAAATTTTGTTATCAATAAAAGCGTTAATGGGCAAGAAATAACTCCAAACATAAATAAGCTCCTTGGAAACAGCTTGTATTTTAGTAATTACAACGAAGAGGTAAATGAAGGTACAACCTCTGACGCGGAACTTATGACTAATACATCAATATATCCTGTTAGAACTGGAAGTACATTTTTTAGATATCCAGATAATAAGTACAATAATTCACTGCCTAATATATTTCAAAGACAGGGATATTACACCCAGGCAATTCACCCAGATAAGGGTTCATATTGGAACTGGGAACCTGCTATGAGTTCTATTGGTTTTCAGAATTGTATAGATGCTTCAAAGTTTAACATAAATGAAGTTATTGGACTTGGACTTAGTGATGGAAGTTATTTAAAGCAAGCAGCACCAATAATAGAAAAAACAAAACAGCCTTTTTATAATTTTATGATAACATTAACTAGTCATGCACCTTTTGACCTTCCTAATAAGTATAGGGAACTTAAATTAAATTCAGCATTTGATCAGTCATATATGGGTGGCTATCTTCAAAGTGTTCACTATACAGATAAACAAATAGGTATTTTCTTAAATGAATTAAAGTCTAAAGGGCTTTTAAATAATACTGTTGTTGTTTTATATGGAGATCATTGTGGTATTCATAAATATTATCAAGATCAACTTGCGTCTACTCCTGGAATAGAGAATTGGATGATTGATAATCACAAAAAGATACCTCTTATAATATATCAAAATAAATTAAAGGGGCAGGAAATAAAAACTACTGGTGGTCAAATAGATTTAATGCCAACACTTAGTTACCTAATGGGAATAAACAAAAGTGAATATGTGAATACTACTATGGGTAGAAACCTTTTAAATACTAAAGAAAACTATGCAATTTGGACAGATGGTGAGTACATTGGCGATCCACAAAGTAAATCTAAAGAAAACGAAGCAATTCAGGGCCTTAATGTTGCAGATGAAATATTAAGAAGTGATTGCTTTAAAACAAATATAAATAATAAATAATATTAGTAAATATAAAAAGTCTGCATAATTTTGCAGACTTTTTTGCTTTTAGCATATTGATAAAATAATGTCAAAGTGATATATTTAAATAAGTGTATATACAGCTGGAAAGTACAAAACGGAGGAATGTAAACAATGACTTTGGATTTAAAAAATGAAATAAATAGACTTAAAAAAGAAAAAAATGCTATTATACTTGCACATTATTATCAAGTAGGAGAGGTCCAGGAAGTTGCTGATTTTGTAGGTGATTCCTTTGAACTAAGTAGAAAAGCAAAAGAAAATTCTGCTGATACTATTGTTTTCTGCGGAGTTAAGTTTATGGCAGAAAGTGCAAAAATATTATCTCCATTAAAAAAAGTTCTTTTGCCTGTAAAAGAGGCAGGATGTCCTATGGCTGATATGGCTAATGCTTTAGATGTACTTGAAATGAAAAAAAAGCATCCTAAAGCTAAGGTCGTAACATATGTAAATTCTTCTGTGGAGGTAAAAGCTGTTTCAGACATTTGTTGTACTTCTTCAAATGCAGTAAAAATAGTTGAAAAAATTGATTCAGATGAAATAATTTTTGTACCAGATAAAAATTTAGGCTCATATGTACAGGAAAAGGTTCCTAATAAGAAAATTATATTATGGGATGGGCACTGTCGTGTTCATAATAGAGTAACAGCACAAGATGTTATGAAAGTTAAAGATGAAAATAGTGATGCAGAGGTGCTTGTACATCCTGAATGCCCAAAGGAAGTAAGAAATGTGGCTGATTACGTTGGAAGTACAAGTGAAATAATAAATTACAGCAAAGCATCTCACAATAAAAAATTTATTATTGTAACTGAGCAGGGAGTTATTTATAATATGAAAAATAATGAACCAGATAAGGAGTTTATTCCAATAAGGGGAATGGTATGCGTTAATATGAAAAAGACATTTCTTATTGATGTTTATAATAGTTTAAAGGAAATGAAAAATGAAATAAAAATAGAAGAAAATATAAGGCTAAAAGCATCAAAAGCCCTAGAGAATATGCTTATTTTAGGAAGGGATTAAAATGGATATTTATACGGATGTACTTGTAGTTGGAAGTGGTGTTGCTGGCATGTTTGCAGCACTTAATATTGATAAAAAATATAAGGTTACAGTTATTTCTAAGACGAAATCTAGTGAATGTAATACTTATCTTGCACAAGGAGGCATATCAAAAGCAAGAGATAAAGATGATATTGACCTTTTTGTTCAAGATACTATAAAAGCAGGTCAAGGTAAGAATAAAAGTGAAGCTGTAAGAGTTTTAGCAGAAGAATCAATTTATAATATAAAAATGCTTGAGAAATTTGGAATGAAATTTGATAAAAACGGAAATGATTTTGACTATACAAGAGAAGGTGCTCACAGCGTAAATAGAATTGTGCATTCTGACGATGTTACAGGAAAAAGAGTATTTGAAACTCTCTATAGTGAACTTAAAAAAAGAGAAAACATAACACTAGAGGAAGATATAGAACTAGTTGACATTTTAAAGTATGAAGGTATTTGTGTTGGTGCAGTTGTAATAAAAGATAATAGTGTAAATTACATTCATTCTAAGTTTGTAGTGCTTGCTTCAGGTGGAATAGGAGGACTTTTCGTAAATTCTACCAATAGAAGAGCTTTAACTGGTGATGGGATTGCAATAGCAATGAGAAATAAAATAGCAGTTAAAAATTTAAATTACATTCAGTTCCATCCAACAGCATTGTATGAAAAAGATGTTGAAGATAGAAGATTCCTAATTTCAGAATCAATGAGAGGCGAAGGTGCAAAACTCATAAATAAATATGGTAAGCGTTTTGTAAATGAACTTTTACCAAGGGACGTAGTAGCTAATAGAATATGGGAAGAAGAAAAAGATACAGATTCAAAATTTGTAACCCTTGATTTAAGCAGCATGACAAGGGAATTTATAGTAAAAAGATTTCCTGGAATTTATGAAGGTTGTCTTGAAAGAGGAATTGATATAACAAAGAGTAAAATACCAGTAACTCCAGTTCAACATTATTTTATGGGTGGTATTGATGTGGATTTATATTCAAAAACTTCTATGGATAATCTTTATGCTTGTGGTGAAGTTAGCTGCACAGGTGTACATGGCGCTAATAGGCTTGCAAGTAATTCGCTTCTAGAGGGGCTTGTATTTTCAAGGAGGGCGGCTCTTGATATAAATAGTAAAATTGAAAATACATCCATAGTAAAATTGAAGAAAAGTATTAGTTTAGAAGAAGCAGAGAACATTAAAAAACTAAACAGAAAATGTGTAACTGAGGAATTCAAGAAAGTGTTAGGTGGAAAAAAGAATGAACTCACTTGTTGTAGATAAAATAATAAAAAATGCATTACTTGAAGATGGTGCCTATGATGATATAACCACTAATTCAATTGTATCATTAAATGAAATGTGCAAAGTTGATCTCATAGCAAAAGAAGATGGTATTATATGCGGCATGGATGTATTTGAAAGGGTATTTGTAATACTTGGTGGCGCAGAGGTAGAAGCCTTTGTAAAAGATGGCGATGAGGTAAAAAAAGGCAGTAAATTAGCTAATATTAAAGGAAATGCATCTATAATATTAAGTGGAGAAAGAGTTGCTCTTAATCTTCTTCAGAGGATGAGTGGAATTGCAACAATCACTGGTAAATTTGTTCAAAAAATAAAGGGCACCAAGGCAGTACTTTTAGATACGA
>JAQUXS010000033.1 GCA_028692255.1 Clostridium sp. | reverse complement strand
AACTTTAATAAAAGAATTCATTAATTTTTTCACTCCAGTTCAAATAAATTATGTGTTTTGCAAAAATATTTCTTTATACTAGGTTATCATATAGTGCAATTTATATTCAACTGTGCACTTATAAAAAATATAAAAAATTTAAAGTGAGGTAGTAAAATGAGTCTAGTTGTTTTAGGTATTGTGGTACTTGTAATTCTTGTATTTTTAATCTTATGTCTTAAGGTTGTAAGTACAGGTAATCTTTATGTTGTGGAGAGGTTTGGGGAGTACAATAGAACTCTTGAACCAGGATGGCATATTATGATCCCATTTATAGATTATGTAAGAAGAAAAGTGTCTATGAAAATAGCATATCTTGATATTGAGCCCCAATCTGTAATTACAAAAGATAATGTTAAAATCTCTATTGATAATGTTTGCTCATATGTTGTAAATAATGCAAGGGATGCAGTTTATAATATTGAAAATTTTAAAACTGGAATTGTATATAGTGCAATTATACAGATGAGAAATGCAGTTGGATCTATGAACCTTGATGAAATATTATCAAAAAGGCAGGAAATAAATAAGGAAATTTTAAGAAATGTTGAAGAAGTTACAACAAAATTTGGAGTGGAAATACTTTCTGTTGAAATTAAAAATATAATTCCACCAGAAGATATAAGAATAAGCATGGAAACTCAAATGAAAGCAGAAAGAGAAAAAAGAGCTAAAATACTTGAAGCAGAAGGTTCAAGACAAAGTGAAATAACAAAGGCAGAAGGAGGGAAACAAGCTAAGATACTTCAAGCTGAAGCAGAAAAGGAAGCAAATATAAGAAGAGCAGAAGGATCTAAGCAGTCACAACTTCTTGAAGCAGAAGGTAAGGCAATGGCAATACAGGCTATAGCAGAAGCAGAAGCTGCAGCTATTTTAAAAGTTAATAAGTCAATACTTGATTCAGGGACAAATGAAACAATTATAGCATTAAAACAAGTTGATGCTCTTAAAGAAATGGCTAAAAACCCTGCAAATAAACTTATATTGCCTAATGAAACGCTATCATCCCTTGGGAGTATTGCAGCTGTTGGGGAATTGCTAAAAAAATAAATCTTAATATATGCAAATTTTCCTTAAATATAGTATTATAGAAGATATATTGCTAATTAGTTTTAGAAATTATTGAAATAATATTTACAAAAATTCACGAGGTGATAATAATGGTAATAAAACCTAGATTTAGGGATTTTATTTGCGTAACGGCACATCCAGAGGGCTGTGAAAAAAATGTTCATAGTCAAATTGAATATGTTAAGAAAAATAGTATAAAGTGCAGATATAAAAGAGTACTTATAATTGGTGCATCTACAGGTTATGGACTTTCTTCAAGGATAATGTCCACATTTGGATGGGGTGCAAGTACAATAGGAATAGTATTTGAAAAGCCAGGAAAAGAAACTAGAACTGGAACAGCAGGCTGGTATAACACTGCAGCATTTACTAAAAAGGCAATTGAAGACGGACATTATGCTAAAACTATAAATGGAGATGCTTTTTCCTCTGAAATAAAAAAACAGACAATAGATCTTATAAAAAAGGATTTTGGAAAAATAGACCTCTTAATTTATAGTATAGCTGCACCAAGAAGAAAAAATCCATCTACCGGTGAGGTATCAAAATCTGTGCTAAAACCTATAGGACAGGATTTTAAGAGTAAAACTATCGATGTTTCTACATATAATGTTTCTGATGTAGAAATATCACCGGCAAATGATGAAGAAATAAAGGAAACAGTAGATGTAATGGGTGGAGACGATATTAGAATATGGATAGATGAACTTTTAAAAGCAGATGTGCTTGAAAAGGGATTTGATGCTGTTTCATATTCATACATAGGACCTGAAATCACATATCCTATATATAGACATGGAACTATTGGCCGCGCAAAAGAAGATATGGAAAGTGCAATTAAGGCTATTAATGATAAACTTAAAGTTGTTAATGGAAGGGCATTTGTTTCTGTTAATAAATCACTTGTAACCCAATCCAGTGCAGCAATACCAGTTATTCCTCTTTATTATTCTCTTTTAGATAAAGTTATGAGAGAAAAAAATCTGCAGGAAAATTCTGCTCAGCAAATCCATAGATTATTTTCTAAATTGTCAAAAGAAAAAATTGAAACTGATAGTAAAGGTAGAATAAGACTTGATGACAGAGAGCTTAGACTCGATGTTCAAGATGAGGTTAAATCATACTGGAATAAAATTAACAGTGATAATGTAAGGGAAGTATCAAATATTGATGAATATAAAAATGAATTTTTAAATTTATTTGGTTTTGGATGTGAAGGCATAAATTATGAAGCAGATACTAAAACTGACATTGATGTTTTAAATTTATTATAAAAAATAAAACGAAGGAATTATCCTTCGTTTTATTTTTTATTGCCTTTTTTTCTTACTGAATATCCAAAAGAACCAAGTGGTTTTGAATTTAATCCGTAATATTCTCCGTGATTATAGCATATAAGATTAGCTTTATTAAAACATATTTTCTTATTTTTATCTAGTAAAGTTTCGTCTATTTTAACATTTAAAACTTCTAGTAAAAATAAATCATGTGTACCAAGAGGGGTAACAGATTTTACTTTACATTCTAAGGCTATAGGGGAATCTTCAAGTGAAGGTGTAGAAATAGATACGCCTTCATTTAATTGCAAGTTAAAATGTTTTATTTTGTCTTCTTTTTTACCAGAAACAACTCCACAATAGTCAACGACTTTAACCATATTAGTTGTAGGAAGGTTTATAACACATTCACCACTTTCTTTAATATATTCGTAGGAAAGTCTTTCAGGCCTTACTCCCATGGCTATAATAGGTTCTTTTGTTGATACAGTGCTTATCCAAGCTACCGTAAAAATATTTATTTTATCAGATTTATTTTTAGAAGTAACAAGAACTACTGGAGTAGGGTTTAACATTGCACTTCCTTTGAAATTTAATTTATTCATACGTTGCCTCCATACTAAATAATTTGTAAAATTTTATATAAATTAAATAATTACATATATATTCTACTATATTTAAATAGAAATGAATAGAATATATGTACTAAGTTTTAAATTATTATTAATTATGGTTTTTAAGGGAGAATTATATTGAATATTAGTATGTAATATTCTACTATTACATAGACAGTTGTTTTATGGGAGGAGATATATGTGGACAAAAAAAAGAAAATAATCTTAGGAGTTCTCGGATTTATATTAGTTATAGCAATATTTTTTATAAATAATTATATTAACAGTAATAGTAATGATGACAATGAGCCTATTCATGGAAAAATTATATCAGAAAATATAAAAACGAGTAAAAAAGAGACAAGTAATAAAAAGACAAAGGCAAAAAATAATAAAAATAGTATGAAAAGTAAAAAAGTAGCAGTTAAAATTACAACTGGTGATCATAAAGGACAAATTATTTACGTAGATAATTTAATAAATGATAAAACTTATGATGAAACTACAGCACATACTGGAGATGACGTCCTTTTAAGTATAACAGAAAATGATAATGGGAGTATTAAGAGTTCATATATATATGAATTGGATAGATATGAATATATATATATGTTATTTTTTGCATTTGCCATTTTACTGATTATTATAGGTGGCAAGAAAGGGCTAAAGGCAGTTGCAACACTTATATTTACAGCACTTGCAATTTTTAAAATAATGGTACCTCTTATTGTTTCAGGAGCAAATCCAATATTAGTATCAGTAATATTATGTATAGGAATAAGTATAATAAATCTCCTTATTATAAGTGGTAAAAACAAAAAAACATTTGCAGCTATTATAGGTACAATAGGTGGAGTTTTAATTGCAGCAGTTATTGCAGCAGTACTAGGCAGTAAATTAAATTTAACAGGGATGACTGATGAAGAAATACAGATGATGATATACATAGTTCAAAATGCAGACTTTAATTTTAGGGGACTTATGTTTGCAGGTATTCTTATGGGAGCTCTTGGTGCTGTTATGGATGTAAGTATGTCAATTGCATCATCCATAAATGAAATAAAAGAACATAGACCAGAAAGTTCAGTGTCTGAACTTATAAAATCTGGAATGAATATAGGAAAAGATATAATGGGAACTATGTCAAATACACTTATACTCGCATATGTTGGTAGTTCAATGTATATAATAATGCTAGTATATTCTTATAAGCTTCCGCTGTATAGAATGCTTGATCAAGATGCTATTGCTTCAGCAGCACTTAGTACTCTTTCAGGAAGTATAGGACTTATTTGTACAATACCTGTTACTGCTGTTGTTTCAGCACTGTTATTTAACATAGACAAAAAACAATTAGATAGTGATGATAAAAAAACGGGTTTAATTGACAAAAATTAAAATTAATAATATAATTTTAGTAAACAGATATAATTACTAAGAAATATGAGGTGAACAAAATAATGAGGATTTCCACAAAGGGGAGATATGGGTTAAAAGCAATGGTAGATCTTGCCTTAAACTCTGTAAATGACAGTGTTACTTTAAAAAGTATAAGCGAAAGACAAAAAATATCAGAAGGATATTTAGAACAGATTTTTGCTGCACTTAGGAAAAAAGGTATTATACAGGGTAAAAAGGGTTCTCAAGGTGGATATATTTTAGCCAGTTCACCTAGTGATATTACAGTTGGAGAAATTTTGAGAGCTCTAGAGGGTGATCTTAATGTTGTTGAAGAAAAAGAAGTGAACCTTGAAGATAGAATGGAGCAGTGTGTACATTATAATGTTTGGAGAAAAATTAATAAAAGCATAAATGATATTGTTGATTCTATAACTTTAGAAGATTTAGTAATGAATTATAATACGTTAGCTAATGATGTCTATATGTACTATATTTAAAAGTTAACAATAAAAATAGATATGAGGTGAATGCATATGTCAAAGATCTATAAAAGTGTAGTTGAATTAATAGGTAAAACACCACTTGTGGAACTTTCAAAATATGAGAACAATGAAAATCTAGAGGCAAAGATTCTTGCAAAAGTTGAATATTTTAATCCTACAGGAAGTGTAAAAGATAGAATTGGATTTTCCATGATTGAAGATGCAGAAAAAAAAGGAATTTTAAACAAAGATACTGTAATAATAGAACCAACTAGTGGAAATACTGGGGTGGGTCTTGCACTTGTATCAGCAGCAAAAGGCTATAAATTGGTTTTAACAATGCCTGAAACAATGAGCGTTGAAAGAAGAAAACTTTTAAAAGCATATGGAGCTGAACTTGTTTTAACTCCAGGTGCAGATGGTATGAAAGGTGCAATTAAAAAGGCAGAGGAACTTGCAGTTCAATATAAAAATGCTTTTATACCACAGCAGTTCAATAATGAATCTAATCCAGAATGTCATAAAAGAACTACAGGAGTTGAAATTTGGAATGATACAGATGGGAAAGTAGATGCTTTTATAGCAGGGGTTGGAACAGGTGGAACACTTACAGGAGTTGCTGAGTATTTAAAAGAACAGAATCCTAATGTTAAGATTATAGCTGTAGAACCTAGTTCTTCACCTGTACTTGCAGGTGGTAAACCAGGACCTCATAAGCTTCAAGGTATTGGAGCAGGGTTTGTTCCAAGTGTTTTAAAAATGGATTTAGTCGATGAGATTATTGAAGTTAAAAATGAAGATGCTTTTGCTGTTACTAAAACTCTTGCAACAGTTGAGGGACTTCTTGTTGGAATTTCTTCAGGGGCAGCTACTTATGCAGCTCTTCAAGTTGCTAAAAGACCAGAATTTAAAGGAAAAAATATAGTCGTAGTGCTTCCAGATACAGGACAGAGATATTTATCAACAACAGTTTTTGACTAAAAGTATATTTTGTAATATTATTGATTACGGCACAAATTTTATTTGTGCCGTAATTATGTTTATAAAGAGAAAAAAGGTTGTGAAATTATGAGTTTTAATAAAAAGAATATTTATCTTGATTATTCTGCAACTACTCCTCTTGATAATGATGTGTTCTTAGAGATGAAGCCGTATTTAGAAAATTATTATGGAAATGCATCATCAATATATTCAATTTCTGCAGAACCTAAAATGGCAATAGATATTGCAAGAGGAAAAATTGCAAAAGCTATAAATTGTAAGAGAGAAGAAGTCTTTTTTACAAGTGGTGGAACTGAAAGTGACAATTGGACGCTAATTGGAACTGCCTTTGCAAATAAGGATAAGGGCAGACACATTATAACTAGCAGTATAGAACATCACGCAATACTTAATTCATGTAAATTTCTTCAAAAAAATGGTTTTAGAGTGACATACATAAATCCAAATAAAGATGGGATAATAGAACCAGCAAAAGTAAAGAAAGCTATTTGTGATGATACGATACTTGTTTCTATTATGATGGCGAATAATGAAATAGGAACGATTGAGCCTATTATAGAAATTGGAGAAGTTTGTAGAGAAAAAAATGTACTTTTTCATACTGATGCAGTTCAAGCAGCAGGTCACATTTCTATAGATATAGAAAAAATGAATGTAAATATGCTTTCAATGTCAGGACATAAGTTCTACGGGCCAAAAGGAGTAGGGATACTCTATGTAAAAAAAGGTACCAAAATAGAAAGCTTTATGCATGGAGGAGAACAGGAAAGAGGAAAAAGGGCAGGAACTGAGAATACACCTGGTATAGTTGGGATTGCAAAGGCACTTGAGATAAGTGTAAATAATATAAAAGATGAATCAAAGAGACTAGAAAATTTAAGGAATATGCTTATTAAAGGTCTTCTTGAAATAGAAGGAACAAAATTAAATGGAACTTTAGAAAATAGACTTCCATCTAATATAAATATATGTTTTAATGGAGTTGAAACGGAAACTCTTCTTATGGCACTTGATTTAAGAGGGATTTGTGCATCGGCAGGTAGTGCATGCTCATCAGGTTCACTTGACCCTTCTCATGTACTTTTAGCCATAGGACTTACAGAAGAGGAAGCTAAAAGTTCAATGAGATTCAGCATTGGTAAATATACAACAGAAGATGAAATAAAATATACAATAGAAACAGTTAAAGATATAATAAAAAATATAAGGAAATAAAGAGGTGAACTTATGAATAAGAAAGTTGTAGTTGGTATGAGTGGAGGAGTTGATAGCTCTGTAACAGCATATCTTTTAAAACAGCAGGGCTATGATGTAATTGGAATAACAATGCAGGTTTGGCCTGAAGATGAGGAGTATGAACAAAAGGAAGGCGGATGCTGTTCTCTTTCTTCTACTGAAGATGCAAGAAGAGTTGCATACAAATTAGACATACCTTTTTATGTTATGAACTTTAAAGATGTATTTAAAGAAAAGGTAATAGAACCTTTTATTGATGATTATCTATTGGGAAGAACGCCTAATCCATGTATAGCCTGCAATAAATTCATAAAATTTGATGCCTTTCTAAAAAAGGCAAAGAGTTTAGGAGCAGATTATGTTGCTACAGGTCATTATGCTACAATATATAAAGAAAATGGCAGGTACCTATTAAAAAGATCTAAAGATGATAAAAAAGATCAAACTTATGTGCTTTATAACATGACGCAATATGAATTAGAACACACTCTTATGCCATGTGGAGTGTATCATAAAGATAGAATAAGAGAGATAGCAAAGGAAATAGGTCTTAGTGTTCATAATAAAAAAGACAGCGAAGAAATATGCTTTATACCAGATAATAATCATGGTGCATATATAAAAAAGCAGAGACCTGATTCTGTAAAAGAGGGGAATTTTGTTGATGATAATGGCAAAATTTTAGGAAAGCATAGGGGAATTGTATACTATACTATAGGTCAAAGAAAAGGACTTGGTATAGCTCTTGGAAAACCAAGATTTGTAAAGTCAATAAACCCTAAGACAAATGAGATTGTGCTTGGAAATGAGGAAGATATATTTAAAAAAGGTTTAATTGCAGGAAATCTAAACTTTTTACCTTTTGATAAACTTGAAAAGCCTCTCAATGTAGGTGCAAAGGTAAGATATTCAACAAAGTCAATACCAGCTGTTATATACCCATATGGTGAAGATAAGGTTAAAGTGGTATTTGATGATCCTGTAAGGGCTATAACTAAAGGCCAATCAGCTGTTTTTTATAATGGAGATATATTAGTTGGCGGTGGAATAATTGAAGATATAATTTAAATAGAAAGTTTGCAAAAACTCTTTTATTTTATATCTTATTTAAAACTATGGTGACTGTATTAAAAAATGTTGTTAATTTTTAAAATTAAATTGTGCAACTTAGAAATTTAGGCTTAAACATTTAATTTATATAACAACAAATATTTAATACAGTCACTATGTTAATTTTAATGCAGAGATCAAGCTAAAAAGTGATTATTTTCTGATTTTATAATAATATTCTGGTGTTGAATCTGTAATTGGTTCTATGCTATAACCAAGTTCTCTGTAATATTTAACAATTGAAGGAATGGCTTTTATTGTGTTTTTATTATTTGAATTGCAGTGCATTAAAAGTATTATTGAGTCTTCATGTTTTTTACTGCACTTCTTTGAATTTCTAATGAGATCGTCTACTGAAAGATTAGGATTTACGCCATCTTCTAAACTTATATGCCAGTCATATACCTTCAATTTATTTTGGTGAAGTCTTTCTAGTGCACTTTCACTAAGATGCTTAGCACTGCCTCCAGGATACCTTATTATGTTTGGAGAATATCCTGTAATATCCTTTATCTCTTTTTGAGTCATAAGCATCTCATTTATAAAATTATCATCATTACGATATATTTTTCTTAGATTATGAGAATGGGTGTGAAGACCTATGCTGTGACCTTCTGCATAGATTCTTTTTAAAGTTTCTTCTCGCCCTGTTATTTCTTTCCCAACAATAAAAAAAGTTGCTTTTACATTGCAATTCTTTAAAGTGTCTAAAAGATCATCTGTTATTACAGTTGGACCATCATCAAATGTTAGATATACAGTTTTTCTTTTAATGTCATCTTTTCCATATACATTATTTTTCATAATAAAAGAAGAAAAAGTAATCATAGAAAGCAAAATTACTGCAAATTTTTTTAGCATTTTTTATAAGTTCATCACCTTTTTATTTGAATTGTTTTCAAGTGTTAGTATTTGATATTTTGTATTAATTATGTAGGTAATCATGATATAATCAATTTAGATGTTTTTATGTGAGGAGAATATGTATGGATGAAAATATTTTAATAGTTGAAGATGAAGAGAGAATGAGAAAGCTTATAGCTGCATATTTGAAAAAAGAGAATGTCAATGTATTAGGTGCAAAAGATGGATTAGAGGCAATTAAAGTCTTTGACTCAAACAATGTAAGCTTAATAATATTAGATATAATGATGCCGTTTTTAAATGGCTTTGAAGTTTGTAAATATATAAGAAAAAAATCAGATGTGCCTATAATTATATTAACTGCTAAATCAGAAGAAGATGATAAACTCTTAGGATACGATTTAGGAGCAGATGATTATATTACTAAACCTTTTAGTCCTAAAATACTTGTTGCAAAGACAAAAGTACTATTAAAGAGGTACAATTCAGATAAAAATAATGAAAATGAAATTTTAAGTGTAGATGGTGTCACTATTGATGAATTAAGCCATGAAGCTAAAATTGATGGAAAAGAAATATACCTTTCTCCAAAGGAATATGATTTGCTGCTGTATTTTATAAAAAATAAAGGCATAACTCTTACTAGGGATAAAATATTAGACAGTGTATGGGGAATTGACTATTACGGTGACTTAAGGACAGTTGACACTCATATAAAAAGGCTTAGAGAAAAACTTAGTGAAAAATCATATATAATAACTACAGTAAGAGGAAGTGGATATAAACTTGAAGGTAAAAAAGGAAATTAGGAAAAGTGTAATAACAAAATTTTTTATAATAACTTTTGCATTTCTTATATTTTTTATAACCTGCATATTTATATTTCAAACAGTTTTTTTTAGGTATTTTTATACAACATGGAAGCAAGATACTTTAAAAAGAAATGTAGAAAAATTTGAACAGAGTTATAATTCAGAGAGCTCAAGTAGTGACATTTCAAGTCTTGTAACAAAATTTCAAGATGATAACAACAGTAGGGTATGCATTTTAGACAAAAATGGCAACATCAATTTTATATCAAACAATAATACAAATACAGAGTCTACTAGCGTAAGGGTAATACATGAAGTTATAAATAACTGGATGTCAAATCCTGGCGCATTTATTGATATGAAACAGAGTGGAAAGAGTCTTACATATGTACTAAGTAGCAGATTTAGTGATGTTAAAAACATAGTATGTGTATTCCCTAATACTAAAAAAAATGAAGTTATATTTTCAGTGTCATCTCTGCAGCCTATTAATGAAGCTTCTTCTGTAATAAATTCTATATTTGTATATGTGTATATTGGAGGTTTTTTAATAACCATTATTTTATCATTAATATATTGGAGACTTATTTCAAAACCACTTAAGGAGTTAAATAAAACTGCTACTAAAATGGCAAATTTAGATTTTACTGAGAAATGTGTTATGAATAGAGAAGATGAGATTGGTAACCTTGGAAATACTCTTAATTTTCTTTCTGAAAACTTATATGGGGCAATGAAATCACTTAAAAACGCAAATAAAAAATTAAAAAGTGACATAGATAAAGAACGAAATCTTGAAAAGATGAGAAGACAATTTGTAGCTAATATTTCTCATGAGCTTAAAACTCCAATAAGTCTTATTGAAGGATACACAGAGGGTATTAAAGACAATATATTTAAGGATAAAGATAGAGATTATTATATGGATGTTATTATAGATGAAACTAAAAAAATGGGAATACTTGTGGCAGATATGCTTGACCTTTCACAGCTAGAAAGTGGAAATTTTAAACTTAAAATGGAAAGCTTTTATATAGATAAACTTATAAATTCTGAAGTGAAAAAATATTATAATATGTTAAATGAAAAACAAATTGATTTGCAGATTAATTTGTTGTCAGATGTGCTTGTATATGGTGACACCATGAGAATAGAGCAGGTTCTTACTAATTTTATAACTAATGCAATTAGATATACTAAAAAAATGGGTAAAATAACTATTGAGATGAGCGATCTTGAAGATAAAATATATGTTTATATTAAAAATTCTGGTGAAGCAATGAGTAAAGACGAACTTGTGAAGATATGGGATAAGTTTTACAAGATAGATAAATCAGGTAATAAAAAGTTAGGAGGCACAGGCCTTGGACTTTCTATTACCAAAAACATATTGAAATTGCACAAAAGTGATTTTGGAGTTAAAAATGATGAAGGTGAAATTTGCTTTTATTTTTCACTTAAAAGGGTTAAAAATTTAAAGGGGCTGCTGCACTAAAAATAGTGCAGCGGTTTTATTTTTGTATATTTGTTTAAATAACTGTAGTATATTAAGGATGCAGCAGCTGCAGCAAGGTGGCTTATTAAAATGGCATACCAAATACCGTTTAAACCAAGTTTTGTAAAGGATAATACTCTTGCTAGTGGAATACGAACTACAATGTAATAAAATATCATGAGAAACATAGCTGAAGAAGGTTTTCCAGCACCATTTACAAATCCTAATATACTGTTTGTAATCATATTGCAGATATAGCCAAAAGCAATAATTGTAAAATAGTTTTCTGTAATTTGGCTTACAGCTTTATTTGCACCAAATAATACTGCGATGTTTTTAGAAAACAAAGTGACGATAAGTGTGAGTATTAAAAGAATAGTGCCACCTAACAAAATACCACTTTTTAAATATTCCTTTGACTTTTTAGTATTTTTTGCACCAAAACATTGACCGACTGTAGAAGTAATAGCTATGTTCATGGCCATAGGAGGGTACAGGAGAAGGGTTTCAATCTTATTAGCAGTTCCAAGTGAAGCAATAGGCATAATTCCAAATGTAGCAACTAAGGAAGTTATAAAGGTTGTACTGACAGATGGAAGGCTTTGCTGAATTGCTGAAGGAATTGACTTTGAGATTATATTGTGAAATATTTCAAAGTCAAAAATATGTAAATTTATTTTTATAATTTTATTCTTTTTACAATAGATAAAAACTATAATCATCATAATCGATTCAGAAATTACTGTAGCCGCGGCAACTCCGTTCATTCCAAAGAAATGTATTAATATAGGATCTAAAATAGCATTTAAAATTGTACAACCTATAACTGCAACTAGCTGGATAATGGAATTACCATTGCTGCGAAGAACAGCACTAAAATACATGTATATCATCGCAAAGGGAAAACTCAATATGTGTATACATAAAAAGCTTTTTGATGTTAAATAAATTTCTCCTGGTGTATTTACCATGGACAATATACCATTAATGCCAACTTCACAAAGTAAGGAGATTATTAAAGAAAAAATTAATACAGAAGTAAATGAAGTTGAAATAATCTTATCATATTTATCTTTCTGTTTTGCACCAATAGTTTGTGATAATAGTATTCCAATACCTCCGGTTATTCCCATGCAAATGGAATTGTAGAGAAGGATAAGTGGCATTGATATAGTTTGAGCTGCAAGTGCCTTTTGACCAAGAAGATTACCAATCCAAAGGCTGTCATTAATGTCAAAAGCCATATTGAAGAAAAATGCAAATAATAATGGCACATAAAGTGCAGATAAATTCTTTGAAACAGGCCCTTCTAAAAAGTTAATAGTTTTAAATTTTTTCATGTGTATACCTCCTAGTGAGTGATTGCCATTCATTGAATATAGTTCACTCAATTTGATTTTTAATACCCTGAGAGATTTATTATAATTCCCAGGGTTATAACATTATGCTTTTATATTTTAATCATTGTTTAGATTAAATAGCTTTTCAATGTAAGTTCTCATGAATTTAATTCTCACAGAAAGGGGCTCTTTATCATCTTGCAAAAGTCCCATTTGACCATATAATAAGAATTTAGCAGCAAGTTCAGGCTTTTCTATGGATATAGTACCTTCATTAGAGAGATTTTCCAGTTCTTTTATTACATGAGGAAGCATATATTTACACATTTTAATTGATAACATTTCATGCATAGCTTCGTTACCAGGTTTGTGATAAAAATTATGATATTTGTTGATTTTTTCTTCATTCTCCATAAGTTTAGCCGTGGAATCAAATCTTTCACTAATAGATTTCCTGTGATCATGAATAATCTTAACGAAATTACTGCAGCAAATTACTACATATTGATTCATAGCAGTGTCAAAAAGAATTTGTTTTGAGGGGAAATAACGATAACAAAGCCCTTGAACAATATTGAGTTCTCTTGCTATATCTGCCATTGATGTGGATTCATATCCTTTTTCATAAAACAATTTCATTGAAGTATCTAAAATTTCCTGCTTTCTAACTTCAGGTGGTTTTGAAATACGGTTCATATGTGCACTTCCTTTGCAGTTTGTAATTAAAGAATATCACTTCAATAAATAATAGTCAATGAATATAATTCATTTAAAAGCAGAAAGAATTAAATATTATTTCACTAACAATAAAATGTACTCTAATAATATATAGAGTACATTTTATTATGGAAAAGTTTAAGTATTAAATTATTTAACATCATTTACTGACATCCATGTTTTGGTTGGCGTTGATAATTTTACAATAATAAAATTATTTAATTGTTTAATGCTGTGAGCTCTTGGCCAATTACTTAAATTTTTAGAACTGTTATAAGCTAATTTAATTTCATCAGTAGAAGGCATGATTATATCATAACCCTCGGATCTTAAAAAGTTTACTATTCTAGTATTATTACCATCATCCCAACTGAAAAAAGATCCTCCTGTTGAACCTGAATTATAGGAAAAGATTTTTCTATCTACGTCATGCATTCCTATAAAAACAATAGGCTTTTGGCTATAATTATAACCGTACATAGAAATATCATGGATAATTTCACTTCCCATGGTAGAATCGTGCTTATATACCATAAAACTATTGTAGAATAATCTGTTCATATACATTGAATTAAATAGAAGAACAAAAACAGTAGCCAATATTACTATTGGATTTACAAATTTAACATTAACAGTTTTATTTATAATTAATAGAAGTTCAATTGCACCAGCCAGTGGAAGTGCAACATATGTACGCCCATTTACTCCGGAAGTTCCAAGTATGATTGCCATTGTAAAAGGAGAAATTAAAAGTAAAATTGATGTAATAAAAGCAATAAATTTGCTAGTGTGTTTTTTTATTTTAATAAGTAAAGTTACTGAAAAAATTAGAAACAAACAAGTAATTATTAATAATACCTTTCCTCCATACACAATACTATCGCCAAATAATATTTTTTCTATGTAATGAAAGGTTGTTAGTATAACATGAATAGGATTACGTCCTTTATTCCAACCAACGTAGCCATTCAGATAATTGTTTGGATCAGGGGCAATGTAAGTAGTTATAATTTTATTAAGTATAAAGTATATTAAAACGCCAATTATAAAGGGAATCATTGCTTGCATAACATTAGTTATAGTTTCTTTTATTTTGAAAAAGTTTGAATTTAAAGAACAGATTAGGATATATGCGATAATCATAACTAGATATACAACTACAAAAGCTTGATAAATAGATGCGGCGGAGAGTAAGAATATAGAACTAATTATAATATATTTGATACGTTTTACATTGAAATAAGAATATATGAAGAAAATAGAAATTGCCATAAACAACATTCCTAATGATTGCTGGAAATTAAACATAGAATAGGATAGAAGTTCTCATACAACAAGAGGAACTGATGAAAAATAAGTGCAAAATGCAAATGCTGAAAATTTATTAAATTTAGAGTAAAATAGTGAAACACAAAATAAAAAGCAAACTCCAGAAAAATTCCATATCACAACAGATAAAAAATCCCATAGAAAGGGAACAAAATTACCGGTTGGAGAAAGAATTTTATCAATTATAAAAATACCAAATCTTCCTTGCATTAACCATAGTAGAGTGTTCTTAGAACTATTACTATTAATCCAAGTTTCTTCATCTATGGTTAAAGAATAATTAGTAAGCATGAATCCAAAGCAAATCAAAGAAAACATAAATGAGCAAATTATAGGTATCTTATATTTCATAACGAATTTTTTAAAATTATTAATTTGACCGTGTACATCTTCATCGGGTAGAGAAAAAAACATAATTTCACCTCGTTGTTAGTTATTAGTACGTAATATTATACTGTTAATAGGTAAATATATCAATGGTATTCCTGCTAGTGTGGTAGCACTTTTTATTAAAATTTTAGTTAATTTTAGTTTTTATCTATAGAAATAGAACCGCTGCACTATTTTTTAGTACAGCGGTTCTATTTCTATTAATGTTAATTTGATAATGTAATTGTAAGGTCCTTTGTTGATCCATTTCTATATACTGTTACAGGAACACTGTCGCCTACATTATAGTTTGATTTTGCACTGTTTAAATCATCTGTTGTTTTTACAGTTTGATTTCCGAATTTTGTTATAATATCACCTGACTGAATTCCTGCTTTTGAGGCAGAGCTTGAAGAGGAAACATTTTTAACAGCAACACCTTGAGGAACACCATAAGTCTGAGAGTCGCCAGAAGAAACGTCTGTTACCTCAATACCAAGCATTACCATTTGCTTAGAAAGTGAGCCAAGTTTTGATTTAACAACATCAATTGGTATTGCAAACCCCATGCCTTCAGTACCACCTGTTAATTTAGAACTCGTAATTCCTATTACACTACCTTGTGAATTAACAAGAGGACCACCGCTGTTTCCAGGAGTTATTGCAGCATCTGTTTGAATTAATGTTTGAGTGTTACCAGTTTCTGATTGAACTTCTCTGTTAAGTGCGCTTATAACACCTGTAGTCACAGTTCCAAAGAATTCAAGTCCCATAGGATTACCTATAGCAACAACAGAGTCACCAACTTGAAGATTGTTTGAAGAGCCAAGAGTTGCAACTCCAGGCATTGGCATACTACCGTCAACTTTTATTATAGCAAGGTCAAGCTTTGAATCGTAGTTTACAATTTTAGCAGAAGCGGTTTTTTTGTTGTTAAAGGTTATTTTTATTGCTTGAGCACCACTGATTACATGATAGTTTGTAAGTATATAACCATTGCTATTAATTATAATACCAGACCCCACGCCTTCTTCAGAAGAAGATGATCCATAAAGATCGCTTTCACTGTAACTCTTAGTTGAAACTCCTACAACTGCAGGACCTACTTTTTTAGCGATTTGTGCAACGGTAAGACCACCTCCAGTTGATATAGGAGTAGAAGAGGAATCTTTTGTGGAAGTAGCACTGTAATTATAAGTTCCAGTTTGAACTAGATTTTTGTACAAAGGAGTACTTGAGAACAAACTGGTTTTTGGCAAAAGATACATTACTGCAGCTGAGGATGTAATACCACCAATTAAGCTACATATTAGACCAAATACTATATAAGAAATAAACTTTTTTCCACTTTTTTTCTTATGTTCATTATTTAATGTTTTTACTTCATAATCAAAATCACCTTCTTCTGTATCTTTAGAATTATGTGATGAATCATATGCTGAATAATTAGACATTGAAAAACCGTCAGTTTTATCTACAGCACTATTTTTATTATTATTTTCATTGCTTTCATCCATTTTGATTTACCTCCTTGAGTTTTAATTTAATTTTATAATAAATTTATTGTGTGACAATCATATGACAACTTTGTTACTGGTATATAAAATCCATTATAATATAATTAGTATATTTTTCAAATGTATAGTATAATATAATTGAGATGATTTGCTTAAACCATCTATTTATTGGGCTACTTATTAATAATTCAGCTGCGATAAATCTATAATTTTGTTATGAGGTGATATGTTGAATTCTATTATTAAAATATTAAATAAAGAAATAGTAAAAAGTATTATTTTTATTTTTTGTGTAGCTATTTTTTTATTTCTTATTAAGAGCATACTGAATTTAGTACTTCTTACTTTTATAATAACATATCTTGTAAATAGTTTGGAAAAATTTTTGGCAAAAAAATTTGGAAAAAATTTTACTATAAAAAAGGGTATAGTTACAATGATTATTTACATAATTCTTATTGCTTTTATAATTTTTGTGTTTGTAAAATATGTACCATTGTTAATAGTGCAAATTGCAAGTATTATAAAGCAAGCAGATAATTACTACATAGATATTACAAAATACAATTTACCAAGAGATGTAAGAAGAATCATCATACCAATTTTAGCAAAAATAGACTTGAAAAATTATACTCAATCAGGCATGAGCATGGCTTTTAAAGCAGCAGGAGATGTTGCAAAATGGAGTGGAAATGTACTTATAGCACTTATACTCAGCTTGTTTTTTATGATTGAAAAGGAAAGGGTCCTAAAATTTGTCCATAAATTTAAATATAGTAAAGTATCAGGAATATACAATTATTTTGAACATTTTGGTGGTAGCTTTTTAAATTCGTTTGGTAAAGTTATAAATGCACAAGTTGTAATTGCAATAGTTAATACAACTATTTCAGTAATATTTTTAGCTATTTTTGGATTTCCAAAATTGCTTGCACTTGGGTTTATGATATTTATATTGAGTTTAATACCAGTTGCAGGTGTTATAATATCACTAGTACCTCTTAGTTTAATAGCTTTTAAAATTGGAGGTATAATGAAAGTTCTTGATATAATTATAATGATAGCTGTTATACATGTCATAGAAAGCTATATATTAAATCCTAAACTTATGTCTGAAAATACAAAGTTACCTATTTTCTTTACTTTTGTTGTACTTATTTTTTCAGAACATTTTCTTGGCTTTTGGGGATTGCTTTTAGGTATACCTCTTTTTATGTTCTTTGTAGAAGTTTTAGGGGTAAATGTAAATGATGATAAAAAAGTTGTTTCAAATAAAAATGATAAGGAGATATAATTATGAAAAATAAAAATATAAATAAAATTTTAAGCAGTATGAAAGAACATAAACTTTCACAGCTCATAGTAACATCACCTTCATCAATATATTATTTAACAGGAAAGTGGATTGAACCTGGTGAGAGATTATGTGCTGTTTTCATAAATGATGTTGGAACTAAAAAATTTATATTAAATGAACTTTTCCCAATTGAAAATGATACTGATTTTGACACTGTATACTATAATGATAATGATGATCCAATAGAAAAAATAGTTCCTCTTATTGATGCTAAAAGCACTCTTGGAGTTGATAAAAATTGGCAGTCTGCTTTTTTAATAAGATTAATGGATAGAATTAAGGGAATATCAGTTATAAATGGCTCATTTATTGTTGATAATGAAAGAATGGTTAAAGGCGAAAATGAAAGGGAACTTATGAGAGAAGCTTCTAAAGTAAATGATAAAGCTGTAGATAAACTTATAAGTGTCATAAAGAGTGGAAGCGTTGAAATAGACCTTGCACGAAAGTTACGTTCTTTTTATGAACAGCTTGGAACAATGGAATTTTCTTTTGAACCACTTATAGCTTTTGGTAAAAATGGTGCAGAGCCACATCACAGCAGTGATAAAACAGTTTTAAAAAGTGGCGACAGTATAATCATGGACATAGGTGGAAAAACCAATGGATATTGCTCAGATATGACTAGAACTGTTTTTTATAAATCAGCAAGCGATAAACAAAGAGAAGTTTACAATAAAGTTCTTGAAGCAAATTTAAAGGGAATTGAAGCTGTAAAAGCAGGCGTTAAATTCTCTGACATTGATAGGGCAGCTAGAAGTGTAATTGAAAAAGCTGGATACGGAAAATACTTTACACATAGAACAGGTCACAATGTTGGAATTGATGTACATGAACCTATGGACGTAAGTTCGGCAAATGACGAAATAGTAAAAGAGGGAATGATATTCTCAATTGAACCGGGAATATACCTTCCAGGTGAATTTGGTGTAAGAATAGAAGATTTAGTTCTTGTAACTAAGTATGGTTGTGAAGTTCTTAATTCTTATGACAAGAAACTTAGAATAATAGAATAATTATCAATAAATTGGACAAACTTTGCATTTAGAAGTATTAATTTTATTGATAAGACAGTTCGTAATCCATCCTGTCTATAAATAAAACTAGGAATTTATTTTATAGGGCAGTTTACTGCTCTATTTTTTTATTATTAAATAATAGGAGCTAAAATATGGAAAAGATAGGTATAACAACTACAGTGCCAGTTGAAATTTTAATTGCCAAAGGCTATAAAGTTGTTGATTTAAATAATATATTTATAACTGACAAAAATTATGGACACTTTATAGAAATAGCTGAGGAAGAAGGATTTAAAACAAGTTTTTGTGCTTTTAAAAAAGGAGTTTATGGTGCAGCAATTGAAAATGGATTTAAAAATATTGTTGGGGTAATAGAAGGGGATTGTTCCAATACAAAAGCTCTTTTAAATGTATTTAAATTAAAAGGATTAAAAATTTATCCTTTTGCGTACCCAGTAAGTCATAAATTAAGTGATGTTAAGAAATCTCTAGATGATTTTATGGAGCAATTTGATGTTTCTCTTAGTGAAGTTGAAAAAGTTAGACGGGAATTAAATGAAGTTAGAGTACTTGTAAGAAGGTTAGATGAGCTTACCTATAGGGACAATAAGGCAACAGCTCTTGAAAACCATATATATCAAGTAAGTTGTTCTGATTTTAACGGGGATTTTAGAAAATTCAAATTGGAATTAATAGATAAAATAAATGAAATTGAGAAGAGAAAACCAATTAATAAAAAAATAAGGCTGGGCTTTATAGGCACGCCACCAGTTCTTCTTGACATATATGATTATGTAGAAAAATTTAATGCAAGATTTGTTTATAATGAAATTCAAAGAGAGTTTGCATTTCCAAGGGCAGACAAATGTAATAATATATATGAACAGTATTATAATTATACATACCCTTATAGCTTAGATTTTAGACTTAGCGAAATAGAAAAACAGATTAAAGAGAGGAAAATAGATGCTATAATAAATTATACTCAAGCTTTTTGTTATAGAAATATTGAGCATATAGTTATAAAGGAAAGATTAAATGTTCCTGTTTTAAATGTTGAAGGAGACAAAGTTAACTGTCTTGATTCAAGAACAAAACTTAGAATAGAAGCATTTTTGGATATGATTCTTGACTTAAAGGAGGCAAAAAATTGAGAGTTTTAGGAATTGATTTAGGAAGCAGAAAAGTAAAAATTGTAATTATGGAAAATAGCGAGATAGTAAAAAAGTTCATGGTAGATACAATGAATTTTTATAGGAATTACTGTAAATATGATAAAACTGAGGATAAAATAGTAGTAGATTTAAATAAAATAGATATAGGTGCATTAGATGCAGCAGTTTCAACAGGATATGGTAGAAACAATACGGACATAAAATTTTTTACACCTATAATTGAAATAAAAGCGCATGCTTATGGAGCAATGAATACTTCAAAATTAAAAAATTTTACGCTTTTAGATGTAGGTGGTCAGGATATCAAAATAATTAAAGTTGAAAATGGAATTATAACGGACTTGAATTTAAATGAAAAATGTGCAGCATCATGTGGAAGATATCTTGAAAATATGGCAAATGTACTTGAAGTTCCACTAAAGGATATGTTTTTGTATTATGAAGATCCAGTTAAGCTCAATTCAACTTGTGCAGTATTCTCAGAATCTGAATTAATAGGTAAAATTGCGGAGGGAATCTCTACACAGAGATTATGTGCAGGAGTTAATTTCTCACTTTACAAAAGGTTAAAACCGCTTATGTTAGGATTTAGCAATGAGAATTTACTCATTTCAGGTGGAGTTGCATCCAACAGTGCATTAGTACATTATCTTAAAAATGATTATAAAAATGTAAGCGCATTAGAAAATGCGCAGTACAATGGGGCAATAGGTTGCTGTGTATATGGTGGAAAAATTTTATTACATAAAAAGGAAAAATAGTCTACTTAGTAGACTATTATCTTTTTCCTTTAGCTATTTCAATATTTACTTTTCTACCGTTATATTTTTTACCAATAGCATTTTTCATTAACTCTGGTATCTTCTTACTCATAACATCTACAAAAGAAAATTTATCAAGTATATCCACTGAACCAACAAAGTTTGAATTTGTTTTTCCGGTTTTATCAAGGAATTCTAAAAGTGTTTTTACATTTATACCATCTTTACGTCCTATAGATAAAAACAATCTTTTTGAATCTTGAACTTTTAATGACTCGTCAGAGTAGTCCATAGAAATCTTACTATCAAACATGTTCTTTAAAAGAGCAGCAGCTATAGTTTTATCAGAATGTTCCTTACTTAAATCTTCTACCATAGGAATAAACTTATCCAAATTTTCATTTTTTACTAAAATATTCTGAACATCTTTTAGTAAATCTTCAGATTTTGCTTTCATTATGTCATGTACAGTTGGTACTGGCTTTTTAGTTATTTTAGTTTTTATACCTCTTTCTATTTGTTTAAGTTTTGAAAGTTCTTTTCTAGTAACAAGAGTTATTGCAGTACCTGATTTGTTTGCTCTTCCTGTTCTTCCAATTCTGTGAACATAGGATTCTGTATCTTGTGGAAGTTCATAGTTTATAACATGAGTAATATCTTCCACATCTATACCTCTTGCTGCAACATCAGTAGCTACAAGAAATCTTAAATGCTTACTTTTAAATTTCTTAAGGGTTGCAAGTCTTTGATTTTGTTTCATATCACCGTGCATGCCTTCAATTACAAATTTTTTAGCTTGCATGTAACTAACAAGTTCATCAACATTTCTTTTAGTTTTGCAGAAAATAATAGCGGAACCTGGGTTTTCTGCGTCTAAAATTCTGCACAAAACTTCAAGTCTTGTACTTCCTTGAATTTCATAATAATATTGCTGTATTTTTGAAACAGTAAGTGATTTTTTTAGTATTTCAATATGTTTAACATCGCTCTTTAGATGCTTTTCAGCAAGCTTTTGTATTTGTTTGGGCATTGTAGCTGAAAATAAAAGTGTTTGACGATCTTCATTAGTATTTCTTAATATTTCCTCAATGTCATCTATAAATCCCATATTAAGCATTTCATCTGCTTCATCAAGAATAAAATGTTTAACATTACCAAGTTTCAATGTCTTTCTTCTTAAATGATCAAGAATTCTTCCGGGTGTTCCTATTACAATGGATACATTATTTTTTCTAAGCGCAGATATTTGCCTTTCCATGGATTCACCACCGTAAACAGGGAGACAATTAATTTTTTCATATTTTGAAAGTCTTTTGAATTCTTCATATATTTGAAGAGCTAATTCTCTGGTAGGAGTTAAGACTATTGCCTGAACATATTTTTTACTGTTATCAATTTTACTTATTATAGGAGCACCAAACGCACAAGTTTTTCCTGTACCAGTTTGAGCCTGACCTATTATATCAAATCCATCTAATATGACTGGAATACTAGCAGATTGTATTTCAGAAGGAGTATCAAAGCCCATATCTTCAATAGCTTTTAAAACAGTATCCTTCAATTTAAGTTCATTAAATTTTTCGTTTTTCATCAGTTATCCTCTTTCTCTATTTGATTTAACAATTCATAATAACACGAAATAGATAAATTATCAAATTATAGACTAGTTAATTGCATTTAATTTGTCTTCATTTATATCGTAACTATAGATGCTACCATTATCTGTATTTACATAAAACCAACCTAATGTGTTGCTGTGACCATCTCCAGAAGAATTAGATCCAGAAGAACTATAAGCTTGGAATACATAGTAATTTACATTAACTTTGTTTTGAGTGTGATCGTAACTTATGCTAACGTTGGAGTTACTCTTGGATATCTTATCTTTTAACATTTTACTTGCATCGTCAACTGAAATTTTATTTCCCTTTGAAGCTTGCTGGTTACTTGGAATACTAACTACAAGTTTAGTATTGTCATTATTTGTTTTTTTATTAGAATTTGTTTTAGGTGCAGAATTTTTGGTAGTAGTATTATTTTCACTAACATTGTTATTAGATGAAGGCTTATTTTCACTATCTTTAGTAGTGCTATTAGAAGTATTTGTGCTTCCACTTTTGGAACTGTTAGATATATTTGTTGAAGCAGTATTAGCATTATTATTGGATGAAGAATAATCATTTGAAGATTTATTATTAAATTTATTAAATATAATAAAGGAAGCTGCTGCAATTAAAACTATAATAAATAAAGGTATAATTTTAGATTTCTTTTTTCTTTTTGTCATTTAATATTTCCTCCGATTTTAGTTATATTTTTTATATTACAATATTACTACAATTTTCTCCAAAATAATAGGTAATGTTAGTATAAACATAGTTTGCGAGTATTATTTTAGACTATATTTATTATTTATGCTATAATTATGAAAAATAGAAATAATATTATTCTGTGGGGTGTAGTTTAGTGTCGAAATTTTGGATGATTAAAAATGAAGATGAAAATATAATGAATCAGTGGACGAAAAATAGCATTGTATCAATTAAATTTGCAGAAATAGGTAATCCAAAGGAATATGATTCTAAAGATAAATTACTAGTAAGATGTGATGAAATTTATGCTGATAAAGCACCAATATTTAGAATTCAAGCTGAAAGTCAAATTTGGAAATTCAGCAGAGAAATAAGTATCGGAGACAAAATTGTAACTTATAGAAAAAAAACTGAAGAATTTTATATAGCGGAAGTTACAAATAATTATGTCTACATTCCAGAAGTATCAAAACAATGTCCTAATATAATAAAAGTTAAGTGGAACGAAAAGGCACTACCTGAGTCTAATGTACCTAAGGAGATAAGAAATTCTCTGAGTTCTCAAGCTGATGTATCTCAAATTATAAATTATAAAAATGAAATTCAAAAATTATTTGAAAGTTTTTTAGGGGATGGAAATGCTAAAAATACAGTTGAAAGTTCAGTAGATTTAATACCAAAAGCATATTCAAATGGTAAGTTAATAATTAAAAAATTAAAGGATAGTGAAAGGTTAAGACTTATAAGTGAGATCTTTATGAAAAATGGATATTCACTTGAAGGCATTGAAGAGGACAAGCTTAAATATGATCTTAAAGTTAGTTATGCTGATAAACTAAATATTATAAATTCAAAAGTTAAAATAAATATATTTAAAGGTCAAAAAATCCCACAGGTTAAAGATGTGAATAAATTAATAGGTGAATATGAGAATCAAGTTATAATATCAACTACAGGTTTTGCACCTTCAGTTAAAGATAATATAGATAAAGACAAAGTAACATTAATTGATGGTAAAGATATTGTAAATATTATGTTTGAATTATATGATAAATTTTCAGATGAATTAAAAGATAAATTAGCTCTCAAAAAAGTATATATATAATAATGAAATTTTACAAAACCTTAAAAGCATTATGGCTTTTAAGGTTTTTTTAATGTATAATAACGGTTAGCGAATTAAAATGATAAGGTTGATATGGTGTTATTATTATGGATAGAAAAATAATTGATTCAAAACAATTTACGATTAATAATGGATTGCAAATTGTTTCAGTTAAAAAGGATACGTCACTGTTTTCAATAAATGCTGCAGTAAAGATTGGATCAATATATGAGAATGATAAAGAAAAAGGTATTGCACATTTTGTTGAACACATGCTTTTTAAAGGAACAGGTAAGCGAAATAATGAAGAGCTAAATAATGAACTAGAAAATATAGGTGGAGAATATAATGCTTATACAGATTATAATTGTACGGTTATAAATGTAAATGCACTTAAAAATGAATTGGAAAATGCTGCTGAATTAATATCGGATATGCTTATAAATTCAAATTTTAATGAAAAAGAAATGGTAAAAGAAAAGGATGTAATACTGGCTGAAATAAGAGCAAGTAATGATGATGTTGAAGATTACAGCTTTAAAAAGGCAAATGAGGCAGCATATAAAAATAGCCCATTAAAAAATGACATTACAGGAACGCAGGGTAATGTTAAAAAAATTACAAGAGATAAAATATTAAATTTTTATAATAGATATTATATACCTAATAATTGCTGCATAGTTGTTGTATCAAGTCTTGAACATGAAGATGTATATAATATTATAAATAAATATTTTTCTATGTGGAAAAAAGCTGAATTAAAAAAGAATGAAATTTTAATTGAAAAAAATATAAATAAAAAAGTTATAACATACAAAGAAAACATTGAGCAGTGCAGTGTGATTTATATATTTAATTTTTACAATATGGATAAAAAGAGAGAACTTGCACTTAGAATATTAAATCATAAATTTGGTGAAAGCGCTAATTCTATACTTTTTAGAGAGGTTAGAGAAAAAAGAGGCCTTGCATATGACATATATTCAGAACTTGATACAACTGATTTTGTAAAATCATTATATATATACACAGCGGTAAGTGCAGATAATGTTGATAAAACTATTGCATGTATAAGAAAGTGTATAAATAGAATAAAGAATGAAGAATATTTATTTGATTTGAATTCTGTAAATTTAATGAAAAAAGTTTTAAAGACTGCTGTTATTTCAACTATAGAAGATGTAGAAAGCCTATGTAGTTATGTCTTGCATCAAACCGTTGAGAAAAAGGATATATATGAATTCTTAGATGATTTAGAGAACTTACAAGAAATTAAAAGAGAAGATATATATGAAAGTGCAAGAGAAGTTTTCCAAAATCCTACAGTTCATATATTACTTCCAAAAGAGAGTGGTATTATTGGAAAATAAAATTACTAAAATTCAAATCCAAAAAAGAAAAAAAGATAGAGTTAATATATATTTAGATGGAGAATATTCTTTTTCTTGCAGCTGCGAACTTGTTTATAAGAAAAGCTTAGAATCAGGTAAAAAAATTGATGGTAAAGTTTTAAATGAAATTGCAGAAGAAGATAATTATATATGTGCTAAAAATTATGCACTTAGGGTTATAGAACGATTTTTTAAAACTGAAAAACAGATGTATACCAAATTAAAAAGCAAAGAGTATGATGAAAAAACTATAGCAAGGGTAATGGCTTTTTTAAAAGAATATAAATTTGTTGATGATTTTAAATATGTGAATATATATGTAGGTGAAAAAATTAAAAAACAAGGTAATAAAAAAATAAAGTATGATTTAATAAAAAAAGGTATAGCAGAGAAGCTTATTAATGATACACTAAAAAATATAGATGATGACGTCCAAATTGAGGCTTGTGAAAATTTAGCCAAAAAAAAATTTGTAGTTTTAAATAGAACTGAAAATGTGCCTATAAAAATATACACTAAACTTATTTCATATTTGCTTAGGATTGGATATACAAGTGACATAGCTAAAAAAACAGTAGAAAAGATATTTAAAGAACAAAATATTAATAGGTATGATAATATAAATAGAAGCACAAATTTAAAAGATGCAAATAAAAAGGATATCAAAGTATTAGCTGAAAAAAGATATAATGTACTTATGAAAATGGAAAATGATAAAAAAAAGATAAATTTAAAACTTTGGAACTATCTTCTTAGAAGAGGATACAAAAACGAAGAAATTAAAAAGGTACTTAAAGAAGTTGAATCTGAAGATTAATATGCAGAGGTGATTTTGTGAAAATTAATCCTATAACTCTAATTATTTTTGCCAGTGCTTTATATCCAATAATAAGGGGAGCTGTTTTTGGATTTTCATCATTAAACGTTAAAAGAGATGTAGCAGGAATAGCAGGAAGTATAGCTTTTATAGTTGCTATGTATATAGGGATAAAGTATATAAGAAATTTTATATCTGTAGGGCAAAATGGTAATCTAAACAATGCAGTAAGTTTTTTACCTAACAGCATTGCACAGATTATAAATAACAAGCCGATAATTTCATATTCAATAATTTTAATTTTAATCATATACATTTTGTATAAAATAATTAGTATAATATTTATGGCTATTATAAACATAACAGTGTATCAGCTTATAGATGTTGCAGAAAATTTTATGAGAAATAAAAGTTTTACTTTTAGAAGAGTAGTTGGTGCTTTAATTGAAGTGCCTAGAGCATTTTGTTATTTAATTGTTGTTATTTTGTTCTTAAATATTGCATCTATATTTAGTAATAACCAGCAGCTTAACAATTATTTATCCAATTCAAAGACCTACAGTTATATATGCAGCAAATTTGTATCTCCAATAACTAACTCAAATGTTGCAAAGAAAATTCCTCAAATAGTTGGAAATTCAATTAAAATTGTAGTTAAGCAGCCTAATTCTAATGGAACCAGTGATTCAATAGGGAATATAGGAAATTCAGTTGTATATTATAATGGTGTTACTCTTGATGATGCAGTTAAGTCAAATGATACTATAGACAGTTTTTCAAGAAATTTGATAAAAGGACAAACAACTACATTGGATAAAGCAGATAAATTGTATAATTGGGAAGGTAGTAATATATCCTATGATTATAATAAAGCAAATGAGGTTTTAAATGATAATTACAATGTAAAATCTGGTGCCATACCAACATTTAATACAAAAACAGGAATTTGTTTTGATTTTGCAAGTTTATATGTAGCTATGTGTAGAGCTGATAACATAAAGGTAAGGCTCGTCACAGGAGAGGGCTTTAATGGAGTAAGCTGGGTAAGTCATGCGTGGAATATGGTTTACATACCAGAAGTAGGCAAATGGATTAATGTGGATACTACTTTTGCAAGCGGAGGTAATTATTTTAACAATCCAAACTTTGATTTAGATCATAGAAATGCAAAAATTATAGGGGAATGGTAATTTATAATTAAAATTAATTTAACCATGACAATTATTTAAGAGTTGTCATGGTTAAAATTTATTTTTTGAAATTATTATTGTAAGATTTTATAATCATTGATATAGCTTTTTCACAATCACTATCAGAATTATCAAGAGACCAAGCAGTATTGAAGTATATAAGTGCCTTTCTTTTATTTTTTAGTTTCATATTACAATAAGCCAGATTAAAAAAGTATTTACTTTCGTTTCTAAAATGAATAGCTCTTTTAAGTAAATGAATAGCTTTCTCATAATCTTTTAATTTTATAAGGCATACTGCTGCATTGTACAGTGCTGAAGTAAGATTTTCCTGTAAGCCTATAGCTTTTTCGTAAAACATCAAAGCACTTTTATAATCTTTTTTAATATAATAATTATTGGCAGTATCGAAATAGTTCATAGATCCTCCTTTACATAGAAAAATATGGATTTAAATACACAAAGTACCTATTCAAATTTATATCCATTAAAATAGAAAAATATTCATATATAAAAAAGTTTTCAAAATAGAATATTTGGTATATAATAATAAGTACAACATAATAATTATTATTTGGAAATTTATACATGAATATTGAATATAGTTATTGGGGGGTACTTTATGTTATAATGTCTTTAGTTACATTAGTAAATGTATATTAAATAAATAAATAATTATTAACAATAATATAATAAAAAGTGGGAAGGTAATTATGAGAGAAACGTTAAATTTAGGTTTAGATGTAGGCTCAACTACAGTAAAAGTGGTTATTTTAAATGAAAGGTCAGAGATTGTTTTTAGCAAATATGAAAGACATTTTTCAGACATAAAAAGTACTGTTATACAGCTTGTAAATGAAGCTTACAATAAATTTAAAGATTATGAAATTTCAATTATGGTAACTGGCTCAGGTGGTCTTTCAGTATCAAAATGGCTTAAGGTTCCTTTTATACAGGAAGTTATTGCATGCACAAATACAATTGAAGAACTAATTCCTAGAACTGATGTTGCTATTGAACTTGGAGGAGAAGATGCCAAGATAACATATTTTAAAGGTGGAGTTGATCAGAGAATGAATGGAAGCTGTGCAGGTGGTACAGGTGCATTCATTGATCAAATGGCAGTGCTTTTAAAGACAGATGCAA